>DMCJ01000186.1 GCA_003446735.1 Lachnospiraceae bacterium
GAAAGCGCCACATATGACAATACGGAGCATATGATCCGGGTTCTTGAGGAGATAAGAAACAGGGGATTTAAGATTTCCATGGATGATTTCGGGACAGGATATTCATCCCTTTCGCTCCTTACAGAGATGCCCATCGATACATTAAAGATAGACAAGAGTTTCGTGGATAAGATAGGCTTTGAAAATGAACGTGAAGAAGATGTTATGGTGATCCGCCTTATCATCTCCCTTGCCAGAGAACTGGGGTTTGTCTGTCTGGCAGAGGGAGCGGAGCGTAAGGAACAGATCGATCGTCTTCGTTCACTTGGATGTGATGTGGTACAGGGGTATTATTACAGCAGGCCCATTCCCATGGAAGAATTCGATGAGAAATATCTTAAGCGTGCTTAGTTTATAAATCTGATATTCTGGATAAATAAGTCGGCGCCTGCCATCCCCATGGCAAAGAATGTGATCAAAAATACGAGCACGACTGCCGCTTTGTCATATATGATCCTTCTGTCCGTAAATGTTGAGAGCAGTATCTCCGTTCCGAGGCCAATTATGATAAAGGGCCATAGTTTGAATATAAGATCGTAGCTGAAGGCATTTATAAAAAGGTGGAGCAGGAACATTATACCGAAAACTATGAATGAGATTCCTGCTGTTATGGTCCCGACTCTGTGTATTCTTACGGTTTCCATTTTACACCTCCCCCGAGGCAAGATCCTTTTCCTCTATTTTGGGTATTTCCGTGATGGCGGTTTCGGACGCGGTGTTTTCACCGGCGCTTAAATCCAGTTCTTTCTTTTTCCCTTTGATCAGGTTTATGCCTATTATGATAAACAGGATGGAAAATGCCAGCTGAGGTATCTTCTGTATTAAAGGATAGATATCATTCCAGTAGTTTTCCGGGATCAGGGTGCATATGATCTTGTACAGATAATCCCAGATCTGTGATATACCCACAAGGATCAGAACAACAGCCAGCCATCTTACAGCAGTCTTTGGATCAATACCTTTCCCGCTCCCGCTCGCAAATTCTTCCCAGATATACTTATCGTCCCACTGCATAAAATCACTATCATCCATACCGGCGACGTTTCTTGCGTGAAAGAAACCGTAGAACCAGATCGCGCCGCTGATGATCATCATAAAAGCAAGGTTTTCAAAAAGCATCATCGGTAAAAAAGATATAAAAAATACCATCATCAGGGAAAATCCGTTTTTCATGAATCCCATATACATCTCCGCAGCTCCGGGAAGGAATGAAAATATAAATGTTAAAAATCTGCTCTTTTTTTTCTGTTTCATTGTAAAAACCTCCGGGTTAATTTAATATGTTATCAATTTGTGATCGTATGGATATTTCGGCTTTCTCCAAATATCCGGGTGCATTCATTTCGTCAAGAACTTCCGTTTTTGTCTTAACCGTTCCGGTAAAAAGCACATCTTCCCTTGATATAAGAGGACTTTCGGAAGCATCATACTCAGGCAAAGAGACTGCTGTTCTCAGATCGGGAACAAAAGGTACCGTGCACACGAATAAAATGGCAACGGCTACGGCAACAGAGACTCTTGCGCAGTACTGCCGGAAGCTTATTATCTTTCTTTGCTCACGTATCTTTATGACTGATAAAACTTTATCTTCAATGTAAGACGGCGCCATGGCCAAAGCTTCGTTTTCCGTATCACTGATCAGTTTTCCGAGATCCTCGTCGCTTAAATAAGGGATCATGTTTTCTGTATCATTCATGTAAGCAGGTCCTCCTTCCTTATCTTTTTTTTCAGCATTTCCCTGGCTCTGTAAATATGTGACTGTACGGTCTTTAACGGCTGGCCGGATCTTTCCGATATCTCTCTGGCTGTAAGTCCGTCTTCAAAGTGAAGCTTTGCACTCGTTTGGTATGGCTCGGGAAGACTGTTACAGTTGTCTTTGAAGTTTTTTATGACTTCTGTGACAACGTACTGCCTCAGCGGGCTGTCATTTGAAGTATCTTCCACAAGCGCCAGATCATCGTCGGATGTGGCGATTTCACGCCTTTTTGCGGATCGCAGGTGGTCCACACATTTGTTGCTCGCGATCCTGCACAGCCATGCTTTTTCGGACTGGCCGTCAAAATCCTTAAGATGCTGATAGGCTGAAATAAATGTTTCCTGGGTGATATCCTCCGCGGTAAAATAATCACCGGTCATTTTAAGGCAAAGAGAGAAGACCAGATTCTTATAAGTGTTCATCAGCTCAGTCAACTTTTCCTTATGATCGATCTTCCCTCACCTTCTTTCCTTTTGCCCTTCATACAGTACAACGGATAACAGAATAAAAAGTCTGCAAAAAAATTAACTTTTTTATTTTACATCAATAATCCGCTTATGACAAAACGATCCGGGACGGGGATACTTGTCAAAGCTGCCGGTTATATTGTAATATTCTTGATAGACATTGAAATATGAATGATATGGAACGACTGAAGTAAGGAGTTATAAAAATGGAACAGACAAGAGAGAGTTTTGGGAGCAGACTTGGCTTTGTGCTCGTAAGTGCAGGCTGTGCTATAGGAATAGGAAACGTATGGAAATTCCCCTATGTATGCGGGCAGAACGGAGGCGCGATATTCGTACTGTTTTATCTGCTTTTCCTTATCATAATGGGAATCCCCGTCCTTACTATGGAGCTTGCGATAGGCCGCGGCAGTAAAAAAACGATAGTTGAGGGATATAAAATCCTTGAAAAGGACGGGAGCAAATGGCATATCCACGGCTATATATGCATAGCGGGATGCTATCTGCTTATGATGTATTACACGACGGTGGCAGGCTGGATGCTCGCTTATTTCTGGAAATTCCTTACGGGGGTGTTTTCGTCAAAAAGCGTAGAGGATGTTGCTCCCGTATTTACGGATATGCTCTCAAACCCGGGAGAGATGGCGATCTTTATGGCGATCGTTGTCATAGCCGGATTTGCGGTTCTTTCTTTCGGTGTAAAGAACGGACTTGAAAAAACAAACAAATTCATGATGATAGGACTTCTTGCCCTTATACTCGTGCTCGTTATCAACAGCTTACTGCTTAAGGGCGGAAGCGAAGGAATAAGATTCTATCTTCTTCCCAGTGTGGAAAACGTTAAAAATGCCGGGATATTTAAGGTGATGACCGCGGCGATGAATCAGGCCTTCTTCACCTTAAGCATAGGAATAGCGTCGATGGAGGTCTTCGGAAGCTATATGTCAAAGGAGAACACCCTTACCGGAGAGTCCGTAAGGATATGTGCGCTTGATACGTTTGTGGCGCTGATGTCAGGACTTATAATCTTTCCCGCATGCTTTGCCTACGGGATACAGCCCGATCAGGGACCTTCCCTTATATTCATAACCCTCCCGAGCGTATTTATAAATATGCCCGGAGGACGTATATGGGGGACTTTATTCTTTCTCTTTATGACTTTTGCAAGCTTTTCGACGGTCACGGCCGTTTTTGAGAATCTTGTAGGCTCAATGATGGACAATTTCAAAATATCGAGGATAAAGGCCGTTATATCAAATACGATATTCATGCTTATAGCAAGCCTTCCCTGCCTCTTAGGTTATAATATACTTTCAGGTGTTCACCTTATCGGAAACAGAGATATATTGGACAGTGAGGATTTTATAGTGAGCAATCTGATGCTTCCCATAGGAGCGCTCATATTCCTTCTTTTCTGTGTCACACGTTTCGGATGGGGCGCTGATGCCTTCCTTGAGGAGTGTAATACCGGAAAGGGAATGAAGATGAGCAGGAAACTGCTGTGGTATTATCGTTTCGTTCTTCCGGTACTTATCCTTGCAATATTAATAAGCGGACTAAATTTTTAACATATAAAGGAGAATTAAAATGGGATATCTGATAATAGGAGACAGCTGCTGTGATTTTACCGGAGCACAGCTAAGCAGCGGAAATTATGTGAGTGTTCCGATGTCTATCATAATAGGAGGGGTGGAATATCCCGATGACGGAACGAGGACCCAGGAGGACTGGATTAGTCTTATCAAAAACGATGAGGGTTATCCCGGCTCGGCCTGCCCTTCGCCCGATGCTTTTTACAGGGCGTTCGATGCGGATAAAGATAATTATGTCGTTACGCTCTCTTCCAAGTTAAGCGGTGTTTATAACAGCGCGATGATAGCGGCTGATATGTTCTTAGAGGACAACGAGGACGCGAAGATACATGTCTTTGATTCAAAGAGTGCCGCAGCAGGGCAGCACCTTGTCTGTGATATGATAGAAGAGGCCGTAAATGAGGGACTGTCTTTTGAAGAAGTTGTAGAAAAGGTCGAGAAGTTCAGAGACACCATGGAGACGGTATTTGTGCTCAACGATCTTGAGACATTTAAAAGAAACGGCCGTCTTAAGGGAATAAAGGCTGTGGTAGCGACCACTATGAACATAAAGCCGGTCCTTCGGGGTGATGACGGAGATATAAAACAGATAGATCAGGGTATAGGAATGCATAAGGCCGTTAACCGCATGCTCTATCATATAGAGAAAAAAGATATTGACAGGGACAGAAAGGTCAGGATATCCGAGTGTGACAGCAGGGAGCTTTGCTTAAAAGTGGCAAGGATCTTAAAGGAGCGCTTCGGATATAAGGATATAAAGATCATAAAAGGCGGAGGGATCACGACTTCGTATGAAAATCCCGGCGGGATTGTAATAGCAATGTAAAGGAAAGGTAATAGCAAGAATGTTTAAAAGGAGGGGCAAGATGAACAAAGTTAAATGGGGCGTATTAGGGACAGCCAATATCGCAAAAGGTTGTACTATTCCCGGAATGCAGATTGCGGAAAGTGTTGAATTATATGCGGTAGCGGGAAGAAGTCTTGAAAAAGCCGAAAGATTCAAAAAGGATTTCGGATTTGAAAAGGCATACGGAAGCTATGATGAGCTTTTAGACGATGCGGATGTACAGGCGGTCTACATACCGCTTCCGAACGGGATCCATAAAGAATGGGTCATAAAGGCATTAAACAAGAAAAAGCATGTTCTTTGTGAAAAACCGCTTGCATTAAATGCAGATGATGCAAAAGAGATGTTTGAATGTGCAAAGGCTAACGGCGTATATCTGATGGAGGCTTATGCTTATCTTCACAGTCCCTATGTTGCGAGTCTAAAAAAGGATATAAGTGACGGCCTTATCGGCGAAGTTGATATGATCGAATCGGGATTTCTCACCCAGTATTACAAAGAAGACATCCGCATGTATAAGGATCAGGGAGGCGGAGCTTTATATGACCTCGGATGCTATACAACGACGATGATACTTTCGCTTACGGACAGCGAGCCGGAATTCGTACAGGCATCTGCCGAATTCTCGTCTCTTGGTGTGGATCTTATGACAAGTGCGGTGATAAGGTTTAAGAATGGTTTAAGGGCAGCTTTTAATGTAGGTATGGTCCTTGGGGTTAATACCGATTCCAGATATGACAGATTATATGTCCACGGAAGTAAGGGAGCCATATACTCGGATGTGGAATATAATCAGGCCGGAGAGCTTTCCTACAGGATAATATCAGATGGAAAAGAGATAGTAAGAAAGGTGAAAGCTCCCCAGAATTATTCGCTTGAGACACAGCAGCTCTCGCAGTGCGTCTTAGGTAATGAGACTCCTTTCGTGACAGAAGGATTCTCTGTTAAAAACGCAAAACTGCTTGATATGATCTTTGATAAGATCGGATATTATAAATGATACTTAAACATAACCTCTTTTAAGGATCTCCTTATAATCGGCGAGATTCTTTCGAAGGAGATTGGGAATATCAAGTCCGTAAGGACATCTTGACTTGCAGGCGCCGCAGTCGATGCATTTTTCTATCAGCATCATGCGCTCCTGCCAGTCTTTTTCCAGGTATTCTTTTGAAGGAGCACGCCGTATGAGCTGAGCCATGCGGGCACAGTTGTTTATCTGTATGCCGACGGAGCAGGGAGCACAGTAACCGCAGCCGCGGCAGAATTCCCCTATGAGCTCTTTCCGGTCATTTTCTATAAATTCCTTTAATTCATCCGTCATCTTCGGCTCTTTGTCAAAGAATGAAAGCCACTCTTTAAGCTCACTTTCTCTTTGTACTCCCCATATCGGAAGAACGGGATACTGACTTATAAAGGCCATGCAGGCTTTGCTGCTCGAAAGAAGTCCGCCGGCGATCGCTTTCATGGCTATAAAGCCCATGTCTGCTTTTTGGGCGTCTTTTACAAGCTCGATCTCCCTGTCGGAAGCCAGATAGGAAAAGGGGAACTGGATCGTCTCGTAAAGACCGCTCTTTACGATCTCTTCGGCAACGCCGATAAGGTGGGCCGTGATACCGATATGCCTTATCTTGCCGGCTTCCTTGGCTTTAACCATGGCTTCATACATTCCTGTTCCGTCACCGGGGCGGTAACACTGTTTTACGCAGTGGAACTGATATATGTCAAGGTAGTCGGTGCGGAGGTTTTTAAGAGTGGTATCGAGGTCTTCGTTGAATTTCTCCGGGGTTTGAGCCATTGTTTTTGAGGATATAAAGACTTTTTCCCTTATCCCGTCGAAGGCTTCACCGAGCTTAAGCTCGCTGTCCGAATAAGCCCTTGCCGTATCAAAGAAGGTCATACCTCCTTCGTATGCCATCCTGACAAGCCTTACGGCTTCGGTGGTGCTTATCCTCTGGATGGGGAGAGCCCCGAATGCATTCTGAGGAGTTGTTATCCCTGTTTTACCGAGTGTATAAGACTTCATAAATAGACTCCTTTCCGTTTTATTTACTTTAGCATATATATGTGGTATAATCCACAAATATATTTTTCAATTTTTTTATAAGCAAAGGTCGGAGAAAAAATGGAACCTATAATAAAGATAAAAAACATAACAAAGGAATTCAAGGTGCTTAACCGTCGTGAAGGAGTTAAGGGAAGTCTTATGGATCTTTTCTCGAGAGATTACAAGATCGTTAAGGCGGTAGATAACGTGACCATGGATGTGTGCCAGGGCGAGATAGTCGGTTACTTAGGACCAAACGGCGCGGGTAAGTCCACGACTATCAAGATGATGACGGGCGTACTCGAGCCTACGAGCGGAGAGATCCTGGTTAACGGCGTTATCCCCTATAAGTTCAGATCCCGGAATTCCCAGCACATAGGTGTCGTATTCGGGCAGCGTTCACAGCTGTGGTGGTCGCTCCCACTCATCGAGTCCTTTAAGCTCTTAAAGGATATATATCAGATCCCGGATAAGGATTATGACGAGATGATGGAGATCTATTCCGGTTTATGTGACATGGAGAGTCTTTTGCATAAGCCCGTACGTCAGATGTCTTTGGGTCAGAGGACATTAAGTGATATACTTGCGGCGTTTTTACATGATCCGAAGATCGTATTCTTAGATGAGCCCACGATCGGACTTGATGTTTCGATGAAGTCCAAGATCAGGGAACTCATACTTGCGCTTAACGAAAAGAAGAATACCACGGTAATCTTAACTACCCACGATATGGGTGACGTGGATGCCCTGTGCAAGAGGATAGTCATAATCGATAAAGGCAAGATGCTCTACGACAATGACATAGATCATTTAAAGAGGTTCTTTGGTTCCTACAGGACACTTAAGCTTCGCGTTGCCGGGGATATAGATGAAAAGGCAAAGGAGATAGAAGGACTGCTTGACGGCCTTAAGACAAAGACCGAAGAGGGATGGATATCGATCCTTGTCGACGAAGATAAGATCAGTGTTGTAAAAGTGTTAAACACCCTTCAGCAGACGATCAAGGTCAGAGATATGCAGCTTGAGGAGATATCAACGGAAGAAGTTATCAAGAAGATCTATGAAGGTGATATGAATGAAGATAAATCTTAAGAAATATTATGCTCTTTTCAGAGCGGGAATAATGGAATCACTGCACTTTCGCATGTCGGCTATCGTGCTCTTTTTGGGTAACCTCGTTTACATCGCGATAATATATTTCCTCTGGAAAGCGATATATGCATCGTCACCTACCGATGTGGTAAACGGCATGACATTTACCGATACGCTCATTTATGTCGTGCTCGCTTCGGCGCTGTTTTCCTTTATGGAAATGTATTTCGTATGGGAGATAGGGCGAAGCATCCAGTCGGGGCTTATCGTGGTCCAGCTGATAAAGCCGATGGGCTACAGGCATTATCTTTTCTGGTCCTATTCCGGAAGTTTTGCGACCAATTTCTTTTCGGTATTTCTGCCTACTTTCATAGCTATAGAGATAGTGACTAAGGGAGCGGTTGCTTTAGGAACGAATCTGTTATGGTTTGTACTTTCCGTTGTCATGGGAATAATCATCAATTACAACGTGGATCTTTTTGTAGGTACGATATGTTTATATACGGAGTCCATCTGGGGCATAAACATGATGAAGCAGGTCATAGTCCTTTTATTATCCGGAGCGACGGTCCCGCTTGCATTCTTCCCTGAGGCATTCAGAAATGTATGTAACGTGCTCCCGTTCCAGTCGATATATAACACTCCCCTTACGATCCTTTTAATGAAGTCTCCGGGGATAGGCGATGTTCTCCCGATGCTTCTGGTGCAGCTTTTCTGGTGCGCTGCGCTTACCGTTATCACAAGCCTCTTCTGGCGTATCTCGATCCGTCAGATAACCGTGAACGGAGGTTGAGAAGATGAAGAAAAAAGGATTCTTATTCTACTTAAACATATACAGAAAGATA
>DMCJ01000192.1:0-5916 GCA_003446735.1 Lachnospiraceae bacterium
AAGATAAGAAAGCACATCAATACTTTTATCGTTTTTTTCATAAGCGGAATGTGGCACGGAGCCGCATGGAATTATATCGCCTGGGGTGTGATAAACGGGATCTATCTTATAGTGGAAGAATTAAGCGAACCTTTAAGAAATAAGATCATGGATAAATGCAGGGTTGATAAGACGAGATTTTCCTTTAAGCTTGGAAGCGGTTTACTTACCTTTGCACTTGTGGATCTGTCCTGGCTTTTCTTCAGGGCGAGGGGGATAGGAAATGCTTTTTCGATATTAAAGCAGATGATCACTGCTTTCCAGGGTGCGCAGTTCTTCGGACTGGCCTTTAACAGAACGGGCTTTTCCGTGCAGCTTACAGTTGCTCTTATCGTGGCATTCATACTGCTTCTTATAGCGGATGTCCTTAAAGAAAAAGGAACGGATCTGTGGCAGGTTGTTAATAAACAGGGTGCCTGGTTCAGATGGGGCGTTTATCTTTTGATCCTTTTTATGATAATGATGTATGGCGCATACGGACTTGAATATGCGCAGACGGAATTTATATATTTCCAGTTCTAGAATATGAAGAAGATAATATTTTTTGCAAAGTGCATATTGCTTTTATCGATCCTTTTTATCTTTACGTTTGGGATCGTGATGCCGCAGTATGGCTGTAATTATCAGGCATCACTTATCGATAAGAATGCAAGACTTAAATCGATAGACGAGCCAAAGATCGTTCTTGTCGGAAATTCCAATCTCGCATTCGGTATCGATTCGAAAAAGATCGAGGATGCATTCGGTATGCCCGTTGTCAACATGGGACTTCACGGCGGAGCCGGAAATGTCTTTAACGAACAGGCGGCCGTGCAGAATGTTAAAAAAGGTGATATAGTAATTATCAGTTATTCGAGATTTTCAGACGGGGATAAGCTTAAGAATCCCGAGCTTGCATGGATAACGATAGAGGATCATCCTGAGCTTTATTCATATATCAGATTAAAGGACTGGCCTGATATGATCCATGCCTATCCAACTTATCTTAAGGATTGTCTCGCTCTTTGGGCAGACGGCATGGGGAATAAGGACAGCGGCGATGAATACAGCAGGATATGGTTTAATGAATACGGAGACAATATTTATGACCGTCCTTCATTAATGCCCGATACGGATTTTTCGGAAGTTGGGATTCCCGAGATCGGAGACGATACGATCGAAAGGCTTAATAAGTTAAATGAGAGACTTACGGGCGAAGGCGCGACAATGCTGATCGCGGCGTACCCGATCCCCGTTACGGAAGGCACACCGTCAGCGGAGGAATATACGGCTTTTAAAAACGAACTTGATGAAAAACTCGACGCGCCGGTCATATCTGACTATACTTCTTATATGATGGATAAGGAATTATTCTATAATACCTATCTTCATTTAAATAATACCGGAGTTCAGGTAAGGACAGATAAGCTCATCGCAGATCTTAATGCATATATGCAGCAAAATTTGTGATACAAACAAACCGTCAGGTTAATATGATATATAAGGAGACAGAATATGGTATCTCAAAAGTACAGGGAAATGTTAAATTTCAAATCCGTGATCAGAGAGATCTCGGTCTATGCAAATAAGAGAGGAGAGGAGATCGGATACGACAACGTATTTGACTACAGTCTCGGAAACCCTTCGGTTCCTGCACCTCAGGCATTTAACGACGCGCTGATCGATATAGTAAAGAATGAGGATCCCCTAAAGCTCCACGGCTACAGTGAGAGTCACGGCATCTGGGAAGTAAGATGCGCTGTTGCGGATTCATTAAAGAGAAGATTTAATGTTCCCTATACGGGAGATGATATCTTTATGACGAGTGCTGCTGCGGGAGCTATCGCGCATGCGGTAAGAGCGATCACCGTTCCCGGAGATGAAGTGATCACATTTGCACCCTTCTTCCCCGAATACAATCCTTATATAAATGAAAGCGGAGCCGTATTAAAAGTAGTTCCGGCGGATACGACTTCTTTCCAGATCAATTTTGATGAATTTGAAAAGATGTTAAACGAAAAGACTTCCGCAGTTCTTATAAACTCTCCGAACAATCCCTCGGGTATCGTATATTCGACTTTAACGATCGATAAGCTTGCTTCCATATTAAAAGATGCCGAAAAGAGATTCGGTCATCCCATTTATATCATTTCGGATGAGCCTTACAGGGAGATCGTTTTTGCGGGAGTGGATGCACCCTTCATAGCAGCGCATTACGACAACACGATCACCTGCTATTCATTTTCCAAATCACTTTCCCTTCCCGGAGAGAGGATCGGATATCTTGCGGTAAATCCCGCATGTGAGGATGCAGAGCTCATCGTTCATATGTGCACCCAGATATCGAGAGGTATCGGACATAACTGCCCTTCGTCCCTGATGCAGCTTGCTGTAGCAAGAGTGCTTGATATCACATCGGATATCTCCGTTTACGAGACGAATGCAAACATACTTTATAATGAACTTACGTCCCTCGGATTTACTTGTGTTAAACCCGGCGGAACGTTTTACATTTTCCCGAAGGCTCCGATCGACGATTCGGTTGCATTCTGCAAGGATGCATTAAAAGACGATCTTTGCCTTGTTCCTGCCGACTCCTTTGGTTGTCCCGGATATTTCAGGATGGCTTATTGCATCAAAACGGAGAAGGTTGAAAGATCACTTGAAGCCATAAGAAAAGTAGCATCGAGGTATTAAAATGGATTTCTTAAAAAACGACGAAACTAAAAAAACACTTATCCGGACGGGAATATTATTTCTGGTATTTATCATCTATACACTGCTCGTAACAAAGGTAAATGTTGCCGAACTTCCCGTTACACTTACGGACGGTACGCTTGCCGATCCCTCATCGGCCGAGGTAGGATTTTCAAAATTAAACAATGCGATCCATCTGGCAATTAATTATAACGGGACATGGTATCTGATCTCGAAATGCCTTGGCATACTCGCGTTTGCGGTTGTTGCGTTTTTCGCATTTCTTGGATGTGCGCAGTTATTTACTTCAAAGAGTATTGCAAAGGTCGATAAGGACCTGTTCGTTTTAGCAGGATTCTATGTGCTTGTACTTGCGACCTATATCCTTTTCGAAAAGGTTACACTTAATTACAGACCTTTCATACTTGATGTGGAAGAGGGCCTTGAAGGATCATATCCTTCGTCTCATGCGATGCTCGGCATGTGTGTTTTTATCACTGCAGCAATGCAGTTTAAAAACAGACTGAAAAATAAAAATGTAAATCTCACAGTAAGGATCATCTGCATGGCTCTTGCGATCCTTACTGTTGTAAGCCGTCTTCTTTCCGGTGTCCATTGGTTTACCGATATCATCGGCGGAGTACTTGTAAGTGCATTTTTGATCTCCTTATACAAGACAGTTTTTCTTATTGTTATAAACATGAATAAAGAATCTTTTGACTGAAAATGCGTTATTTGCACAAATGTGAACTGTTGAAGAAGATGGTTGTGTGATAAAATCCTCATAACAAAAAGCTGAATTACGTTTTGAAGGCGTATATTTTTAGCTTGTGAGAAGGAGGATAAGGATATGAGATTTAAAATCAGTGTAAAACTAAAACGCCGGATCGGAAAAGGTCTGGCGTTTGTTTTGTCGGCGGCTATGGTAATCCCGGGCTCAGCAGTTTTCGCATATGCGGAAGAACGGGAAGCAGAATCTGTTGAAGAGGCAGAATTAGTTGATGAAAGCGGATTGACCGAGGAAGCAAACTTTGAAGTAAGTGGAAATGTTAAACTTTCGAGTATCCCGGATGGGGCAGATGTTGTAATGTCGGCGGATACTGTATTGGAAATAGATACAGATAAAACAATTGCATCAATTGCATCTATTAACGATAGCACTGGATATGGTTTTTTATATACGATCGAGATCAAGGGTGAAGGGAAACTAACCGTTAACAGAGATATTCAGGCAAAAGCTATAACTATCGACAGTGGAAGCATAACTGTTAAGGGGGGCGAGCATAATATTTTTGCAATCGGCGGAAATGTAACTATTAAAGGTGGAGAGGTTAATGGTTCCGGAGCAAACTTCGGTATTCTTTCGGACGGCGGCAGTGTAAATATTTCCGGAGGCACGATAAATGTTGTGAGCAACAGCAATTGGGCTATTGCAGCAAATGATATTACCATTGGTGGAGAGAAGACTGTAGTTACAGCAACTGCCAAACCCAGTACATCCGAACATGATACTAATGCCGGAATATGTGCATTAAATAGCGCCTTGGTCATACAGAGCCCCTTAGCAATAGTTACTCCGGAAGGCGGAAGCACCGGTTCATTCCAACATGATTGGGGACTTGGTAATCCTTTCACATACTATGTGGTGCTTGATTCAAATGGAAAAAAATCACTAAATGTTGTGATCAAGAATCCTGCTTCGGTAGAAGATGACAAAAAAGACGATCAAAATGACGATCAAAAAAATGACCAAAATGATGATAAAAAAGAGGAAGACAAAAAGGAAGATGAGTCGAATTCAACCGTTGACCCCCAAAAGGTAAATTCCTGTGTCAGTGATCTTTATAAATCGGCTTTTGGAAGAGAAGCAACTGAAGGTGAGATTAAGACCTGGGCAGATCAGGTGGTAAGCGGTGAGATCAGCTACGCAAATCTTCTCGTTGGTATCATTCAGAGTCCGGAGTTTAAAAATAAACAGACGACTGATAAGGAATATGTAATATCTTTATATACGACGATATTTGGAAGGACTCCTACGGATGAAGAGGTAAAGAGCTGGACAGACAAGATTTCAGGCGGCATGTCCAGAGATGAAGTAATGATGGGATTTGTCAATTCAGAAGAAGCCGGAAATAAAGCAGATGCAATGGGAATCCCTCAAGGAAAAATGATGTCTGATGGAACGATCCATTACAACAAAGGTATAAATGATTTTGTCAGCAGATGCTACACCGTAGTCCTTGGCAGAAAAGGTGAGAAGACCGGAGTCGATTACTGGACAGAGAAAATCTACAATAAGGAATATACTCCCGAACAGGTTATAACCGGATTTGTTGATTCAAAAGAATTTGCCAACAGGGAACTTAGCGACGACGAATTTCTTGAAGTTCTTTACAAGACATTCTTTGACAGAGCATCGGATGAGGCGGGAAAAGCTGACTGGAGTAAGCAGCTCAAAGATGGAAAGAAGAGGATCGATATCATTCCGGGATTTGCAAGGTCAGTGGAATTTAAAAATCTTTTGGCTAAGTATGGAATGTAAATTTGATCTGCGGTATCAAATGTGATATAACGGGGCAGAATCTGTAGTTCTGCTCCGTTACTATTTGAAAATAAAAATCAAATGAAAATCAAAATCGAAAAATGGAAATCAAATTGAAATCAAATCCGAAAAATGAAAATCAAAATAAAATCAAATTTAAGTGCCCCAAAAAAGTCTACGAAATTCAGCACAAAAATTTGACAATATACGATAAATGGTATACACTCATAAATAGTTACATGTCTAGTGTCAAAAGGAGGAACATAGATCATGGCAGATAAAGTTACGGTTAAACCCATCGGCCAGGCTATAGCAGCAAAGGCAGCAGAGACCAAAGCAGCTGAAGTTAAAGCAGCAGTTCCTGAAGCAAAGCCTGAAGTTAAGCCGGTTGCAAAGCCTGAAGTTAAAGCTGAAGTTAAGAAGGAAGAGCCCAAGAAGGCAGCAGCAAAGAAGGCAGCTCCCGCAAAGAAGGAAGAGCCTAAGAAGGAAGCAGCAAAGAAAGCTCCCGCTAAGAAGGCAGCAGCAAAGAAGGCAGCTCCCGCAAAGAAGGCAGTTCCCGCAAAGAAGGAAGAGCCTAAGAAGGAAGCAGCAAAGAAAGCTCCCGCCAAGAAAGCAGCAGCTAAGAAGGAAGTTGCAAAGAAGGCAGCTCCTGCTAAGAA
>DMCJ01000192.1:6056-8447 GCA_003446735.1 Lachnospiraceae bacterium
AAGCTCCTGCTAAGAAGGCAGCTCCCGCTAAGAAAGAAGCAGCTAAGACTATCATCAATATCCAGTTCTCCGGCAAGTCATATACCATCGCTGATCTCGAGAAGATCGCAAAGGACGTATGGAAATATGACCTCGGCAAGAAGGCGGCAGATTTCAAGAGCGCAGAACTCTATGTTAAGACCGAGGAGAGCCAGTGCTACTACGTTATCAACGGTGAGGTTACCGGAAGTTTCGCGATCTGATAAGATCATGACACGGATGACAGAGAGTCTTCAAAAGGAGGCTCTCTTTTTTTGCGCGATTTAATACTTTTTTTATTTATTGCTCTATTGACAATGGTTGTGTATAGTGCTATCTTTAGTATTGCAAGGTGTTAGCACTCTAAGTGGTCGAGTGCTAACAACAAAGGGGGAAGCAGTTTGGAACTTGATGAGCGCAAAATGAAAATATTGCAGGCCGTCATCCGGAACTATTTAGAGACCGGAGAGCCGGTTGGAAGCCGAACGATATCCAAGTTCACGGATCTTAACTTAAGCTCGGCGACCATCAGGAACGAAATGGCGGACCTTGAGGAAATGGGTTATATCGTCCAGCCTCATACCTCGGCAGGACGTGTTCCTTCCGATAAGGGATACAGACTCTATGTAGACATGCTCATGCTTCGCATGGAGGATGAGATAGATAAGAAGTCAAAAGAGGTTGAGGAGCTTAAAGATCTTCTTATTGAAAAAGAAGAAAAGATGGATCAGATGTTAAAGCAGGTAGCTAAGACCCTTGCGGCAAATACCAATTATGCATCCATCATCTCCGCTCCCAGTGTTAAAGGAAACAAACTTAAGTTTGTTCAGTTATCAAGAGTTGATTCATCGCATATAGTTGCGGTCATTGTCCTTGAAGGAAATATCATCCGTAACAACATGCTCGATGTGGATGAGGATCTTGACGACGAGACATTACTTAAATTAAACATATTATTAAATACTCATTTAAACGGCTTACCCATACAGGAGATAAACTTAGGTCTTATCACAAGCTTAAAGCAGCAGGCAGGTATCCACAGCGAGATCGTCGGAAATGTCATAGATGCTGTAGCGGAATCCATAAGAGATGACGGAGACCTTGAGATATATACTTCCGGAGCGACCAACATCTTCCGTTATCCGGAGTTAGCGGATCAGGAAAAGGCAAGTGAGATCATAAATACTTTTGAAGAAAAGCAGTTACTCGCCACACTTGTTAACGACGGTGATGAAGGGAACGCGGAAAATGAAACCGGCATCCGTGTTTATATAGGAGATGAGACGAAAGTCAGCTCCATGAAGAACTGCAGCGTAGTAACGGCGACATATGATCTGGGAGACGGAATGAAGGGTACATTCGGTATCGTCGGACCAAAGCGAATGGACTACGAAAAGGTTGTAGGTACCATGAAAAAGATGGTCGGAGAACTGAAAGAGTTATACAATAAGAACGACTGAAAGGAAGATCGGCATGAGCGAAAAAGATCTTAACGAAGAGATCAAAGAAGGTTCCGAAGAGGAGACAAAAGAGACGGTTTCCGAAGAGGAAAAGACAGAAGAAAAATCCGAAGCAAAAGAAGAAAGCAAAGACAAAGAAAAGGAAGAAGCTAAAGAGAACGAGGCTTCCCAAGAAGAAAAGTCCGAAAAGAAAAAGCCTTTCGGAAAGAAAGATAAGAAGAAGGACAAAGCGGCAGAGAAGATCGAGGAGTTAGAGGACAAGGTCAAACGTCAGCTCGCTGAGTTTGAAAATTTCCGGAACAGAACGGAAAAGGAAAAGACCGCGATGTACGAGACCGGAGCTAAGAGCGTGATAGAAAAGATTCTTCCGGTCATAGATAATTTTGAAAGAGGACTTCAGGCCGTACCCGAGGATCAGAAAGATGATCCATTCGTGGACGGAATGAATAAGATCTATAAGCAGATGATGACCGAGCTCGAGGGCATAGGCGTCGAAGCGATAGATGCGGTAGGAAATGATTTTGATCCCGAGCTTCACAATGCGGTGATGCAGGTTGAATCCGATGAATATGAATCGGGCGTCGTGGCTCAGGAAATGCAAAAAGGATATACATACCGCGGAAGCGTGGTAAGACACAGTATGGTAGCTGTGGTGCAGTAGTTCCCGAAAGGGATAAAGACTTTACGGAGTAAGATCCGATCAGATAAAGAAAATCATCATAAGGGCGACAGGCCCGGGAGGTAAACATTATGAGCAAGATAATAGGTATTGACTTAGGAACAACAAACAGCTGCGTGGCTGTTATGGAAGGTGGTAAGCCCACCGTTATCGCGAACCAGGAAGGTTCCAGAACAACCCCTTCGGTTGTTGCATTTACTAAGACAGGCGAGAGACTTGTAGGTGAGCCTGCAA
>DMCJ01000140.1 GCA_003446735.1 Lachnospiraceae bacterium
TAGGCATCTGGTCAATAAAGCAGAATATGCATTTATTGCAGCATGAACGGTACTCATCCATAAGTCCGTTCTCAAAGATTATACCGAGGTCCTCATCTTCATCCTTGTCTATCTCAAGGAGCCATTCCTCTCCGTCCGGCTTTTTGATAAGGACCTCAAGATATTCATCTTCGGTCAGATAATGGTAATCAAATATATCTTCAAGCTCGGTATCATTTATCTTTAAAAGCTCATCGCCGGGAGTCAGCTCAAGCTCCTCGGCGATACTACCGGGCTTTACTTCTTTTATTATATGGTGTTGTTTCCTGTTTGCGCTCATAGAGTACATTATAACACAAAAGCGCAGGGTGTGACACTATTGATACTGAGCCATTATATTGGAAAATTCCACAGACCCCGAGAAGCCGCTTACTATATCATCCCGGCTCTTTTCGCCGCGGTCTAATTGACCCTTCCAGTCATTAAGTCCGCCTTCATCAGCCTCGCGACCTAAGAACGTCCTGTATAATACCTTAACGTATTCTTCGTTGTTTAATCCTTTGTCTAAGAATTCTCTCGAATTAAGGAAGCTTACAGCCACATCTCTCATGGAAAGCTCGCCGGAATTAACTCTGTTGCACCAGTCTTCTACACCCTCGGTCTCCCCGGTTCTTCCAAGCACTTTTGAATAGCACCTTAATACGAAATTCCTTACTCCTTCATTATATTTACATGTTCCGTCCGGCTTCATCGTTCCTCTGGCGATACCGTATTCATCGCAGAGATTTCCGAATTCCTTTGAATTGACAAATCCCGCAAGCACCTCAGTCCTGGCCTTTCCGGCCGATAGTTCTCCCAGCCAGTTGTTTCTTCCTCCCTCATCAGCCGGCCTGTTAAAGAAAGTTAAGTATAAAGTATCAACAAAATCTTCGTTTGATACATTCTGCGATGTAAACTCGGTGCTTAAAATAAATCCGATCGCAAGTCCGGCGCCGCAATTCTTTCCCGATAGAAGCTGATCGCTCCAATATGCTTTTCCGTCAGCTTCGGAAGCTCTTTTTAATACATTTACATACATCCTCTCAACAAAATCCCCGACCCTGTCAGGATTTACGTTCGGAGTTTCCGGGTTGTTGTTATTATTGTTATTATTCTGCGCATCGTTATTGCCATTATCCACCACGTTTACCGAAGTGTAGATAACTGAAGTTGCTTCGCATAAATAATAAAGGGTTACATCATGAACTTCTATCAGAGGGCCATCTTCAACCCGAAAACTCACAGTATCTGTATTTTGCGTGCCAACATGGGAAATAATCCTTTTATCGAACGCGATCGGATTATCGAGGTTAGCCGTCCGCGTCTTGGCAAGATCATCGATATCAGCCTTACACTGCGCATTGACATCGTACATATTTGCATTGACCGCATCGGTATTATTTCCGTTATATATCTGCGTGGCAATGCTGCCTGCATCCTTCCAGTCTCCCGTGATCGAATTAAGGTCAGTATTATTTAAAGAACTTACGGATAATATCTTAAGCCCTTTTTGCTCCTCTTCGGATGTGATAGGCGGTACCATGTCGGAAAACGGGTTCGGCAGAGCTTTTCGAAGATTATCAAAGATCACAGACGAACGGGTAATATCATCCGAATAAAGATATACGAGCACAGTTTCCCCGTTTTTCTTTATCTCACCCGCATAAACCGTAGATTCATGTGAAGAACCACCAAATATAAGTGTTTCACTCGTAGTAGTATTTACGATCTTATTATCCTGCCTTATAGTTGTCGTAGCATATACCTTTTCCGGCAGGATGATCATTCCCAAAGAACCGATAAAAAGAATAAGGCTTAATATAAGCGCCGACAGCCTTAATATTTTTTTATCTTTCATGAAGTTTACCTCGCTTTCATAATTTGTCGCATATTTACATACCCTTTCACCTTCGGATTATAGGATAAAGCCCTGTTTACAGAAAGGTTCATATTTATGACATAAGGCTTAAATGGTGTGTTATAATGAAAAAAATAAGCATAAGCCATTATTTATCAGCTATGGAGATTACATATGAAAAAGCATCTTAATCCAAAGAACAGCAAAGTGATATATGCTGTGATCTTTTCACTATACATGCTTGAATTTCATTTATTTGCATATCTTGAGGGTACGGTAAACGGAGTATTGTCAAAGGAGCATTATATTACCTATATCCTTCTTAATGCCGGCTTTATATTTTTCGGAGCATCCAGGATACTTATAAAAGGCGAAAAGGCAAGGGCGCTTTTTCTGATCATGATGACCGTGATTTTTGTATCCGCTACTCTTGGCATCCTTTTTCCTGCTTTCCTTTTGCCTCCATCTGTCCTTATTTATCCCGCATCATTATCACTCGGGTGTTTGGGCGGAGCGATTTATTATTTTGCGGCGCTCGAATTTCATATGAGCATCCATGCGGGCATCATATTGGGACTTTGCACTTCATTTTCCTATATCCTCCAGTTCATTATGACCCCGCTCCTTAATAACAGATCCTTTATCGTGCTTTTTCTCATTCTTTTAACCATAGCAAACGCTGCATTTGTAATACTTAATCCAAAGGATTATATTCTCTTAAACGCACTGCCCTATTCCGCTGAGACAAAGGAATACAAAAAGTCCATGCAAAGGGATATGATCAAAACTCTGTCTGTTTTTTTCCTTACCATGCTCCTTGGCGTCTACATGGAGCAGTCCTGGAGCGGTGCAAGTAACGCAAGCGGAGTAAATATGTACGGTTGGCAGCGCCTCTGCGCGATTCCCGGATACTTTTTTATAGGTGCATTTGCAGATCATAAAAGGCATAAACATATGGATATCGCGATCATCTGCAGTTATGCCTTTTTTGCGCTGGGTGTGTTTAACTCAGATAACCCGGGCCTTAATCTTGCCGTATTTTATTTTCTTGCAGGGGTATATACCGGATATTTAAATCTGGCCTTCCTTTTTCTTGCTCCGAAGACAAAACATCCGGAAATATGGGCGTGCCTTGGAAGGACTTTAAGCCTTTTCGAAGGATTTCTGGGAATAGCATTTTATCATGTAAAAAGAGGCGGACTTATTGAAAGATTCATCCTCGCGGGTATAATCCTGTGCATTTTTCTTCTATTGTATCTGGGAGGATCAAGAAATGCAGAGGAAATATCAAAAGATGGTGAAGATGATGAAGCTAAGAGATTTGACTTATTTTGCGAGCGTTATAACTTTACTCCAAGGGAGCGCGACGTTATGCGGCTGCTAATCAGTTCTGATGAGAGCATGAAGAATATATCTTCGGAGCTTAAGATATCGGAAAGAATGCTTTACCGATATATGAATAATCTGTATGAAAAAACCGG
>DMCJ01000044.1 GCA_003446735.1 Lachnospiraceae bacterium
CACACGCGGCTTTATTATACTAACACTTTGATTTGACGTTGTCAACGGAAAAATTAAACTTTTTTTAAAAAATTTTGTAAAGTGACAAAAGCCACGCAATCATAAGGCCTGCAGCCCCTCCGAGCAGCATTCCGAGAAGTCTGTCAACTTTCTTTATCACAGGAAGATCGGACAAAAATTTGGCTGTACCGAACAAGACGCGGAACAATAATGATATGACCCCCAAAAGAATCAGGATGACTGCAACCCTGGTAAGGATCGGTCCGCCTTCAAAGAATGCCCACTTAAAAAGAAAGCCTGCCACCCACTCCCTCAGCATATAAAATATGGCAAAGCTGCATACAAGAGATAAGACCGGCAGAACCGATCTTACAAATCCTCTTAAATATCCGGCAAGCGCACAGACGGCAACTATGCCTATAAGTATAACATTCATTTATACTCCTATTTGAGCTTTACGCTTTCAAGGTGATCTTCTCTCGCGATAAGAAGTCTGGTGCTTCTGCCCGCGGGTATCACCGCTTTTACTCCGGTTCCGATCGAACCGTTAAATTTCTCAAGGCCCTTTTTGTTAAACATCAAAAGATCTGTTTCATTATATATAAGAACAGACCCGTTCTTTAAGACCACATCTTTATATTCCATGGAAAATGTCCTCTCAAAGATCTCGGAACCGCTCATATTATAAACGCTTATCCTGTATGTTTCCTCTCCTTCCGCATTCCTTGATACGACAGCGACCAGGTTGTCGCCGTAATGAACGCTCTTGATGCCCTCGGGAAGCTCCGTCTCGGCTGCAAGCTCAGGGATCTGGCTTCCGCGGTATACTCTTAGCATCTTATCATCCATAGCCACGGCTTCATTCGGATTGAGATATCGTATGAAAGGGATCACTGTACTCTCATAATCATATCCGCTTACGATCTTATCCTGTACGTTCTGTCCGACATCACCGAAATTATAAAATGCAATGGAATCTTCAATGAGATTTCCCGAAGTCTTTAAATAGGAAACTCCCATCTTCTTATTATCCGACGACATAGATAGAGCGAGCGGAAATCCGGTCTGATCCATCGATGTACGGATATTGACCATTTCATTTCCTGATGCATCATATACATTTATCCAGCAGACTTCATCATCATCGAGTGTAGCAATGACCATTCCGCCGGACGAAACCTTAACATCGAGTATGACCTTATTGATCTCGATCTTTCCGCAGGATCCCGAGGAATTCATCACATATATGGTATTGCCTCTGTAATCACAGACGACAACATAATCGCCATTTACATCAACGACCGGTGACTGCATCTCGTAGGTCTCATTCCAGAGTTTTTCACCATCACCGTTATATGCAGCAATACCGTCTCGGCTGTAACTTACGATACTGTCCCCGTAAGGCAGCACCACACTCTCCGCAGATCCGACCGATTCAGCCTTTTTAAGCACCTCATAGTCACTGTAGACCAGATTATCATAACGTATCCTTATTATGATGATAACTGCAGCAACAAGAAATACACCCAGAACTGATCTGTAGATTATCTCCAGTCTGTGTCTCTGTATCTTTTCCTGAAATGTAAGATTATCTTCCCTTGATGATACCATTAAACAAATCTGTACTCCGTAGTAGATTTAAATTTCTTATCCGGTGTGAGCAAAGGACGGTCAAATCCGGGATCGTTCGCACTGTTGGGGAAATACTGGGTCTCAAGTGCAACAGCGCAGCGTTTCTTATAGGTAGCACCGCCTTTTCCTTTATGTGTGTTTACATTGTTTGCGGTATAAAGCTGAATGCCGGGCATGTCGGTATAAACTTCCATCGTCCTTCCGGCTTTCTTATCGGAAAGCTCGGCGATCTTTTCAAATTTACCCTTCTTTGCATTGCTCACAAAGTTGTGGTCATAGCCGAGAACAAGACGCATCTGCTCCCATCTGCTCCTTATCCTTTTCCCTATCGCAGTCTTCTTTGTGAAATCAAGAGGGGTGTCCTTAACGTCCACAAGCTTACCCGTAGGGATCGCACCGGGCAGGATCTCGGTATACTTATCGCAGTTGAGCCACAGTTCTTCATCAAGCACACTTCCCGCATCGTGACCTGCAAGGTTAAAATAGGTGTGGTTGGTGGGATTAAAGATGGTGGGCTTATCCGTCTGACCGGTATATTCGATCTTAAGGCCGTTAGCATCCGTAACGGTATATGTTATGGTAAATGTCCTGTTACCGGGGAATCCCAACTCTTTATCCTTCATGTTCAAAGTAAACTTAACGCTGTTTTTCTTATTGTCAACTTTTGCATCCCACATGCGCTTATGAAAACCTTTTTCGTAATGGGAATGAAGATTGTTCGGTCCGTCATTAACATCCAGTTTATATGTCTTTCCGTCTATCTTGAAATTAGCTTTCGCGGTACGGTTGGCGATGGGACCTACCGATGCTCCGAAGAAGTTGTTATTGTTAAAATACTTCTCGACTTTGTCATATCCCGTGACCACATCAGCAACCTTTCCCCTTTTGTTCTTAACAAAGAGGTTTACTAAGATCGCACCGTAGTCCATAACGTCGGCACGTACACCCTTTCCGTTATCTATAGAAAAAAGTGTTATCTCTTTTCCGTCTTTAGTTTTTCCGAATACTTTCTTTTCTACCATTTTAACCTCCCGCAACAATGTGCTTTATTTATAGTTCCGTCCTTCCCTCAAGCGCACGAAGAAGGGTAACTTCATCAATGTATTCCAGATCTCCTCCCACCGG
>DMCJ01000037.1 GCA_003446735.1 Lachnospiraceae bacterium
ACATCTGGGGACAGAGTATCGTATAATCCTTTCGCATCTCTTCGGTAAAGACAGTCCTTCTCATTTCGGTGGAATGAACGACTCTTTCCTCATTTCTCATCTTCTTAACGCGGATAGCTGCAAGAAGGGATCTTACCCTTATCCTTGCGGCACCTAGGTTATTTACTTCATCTATCTTAAGACATGTATATATCTTATCAGATCCCGATAAGATGTCATTTACCTGATCCGTAGTTACGGCATCGAGTCCGCATCCGAAGGAATTAAGCTGTATAAGATCGATATCGTCTCTTGTGCGGACAAAGGCGGCGGCCGCATAGAGCCTTGAATGATACATCCACTGATCGGATACGATGAGCGGTCTTTCCGGATGACCTAAATGCGAGACCGAATCCTCGGTAAGGACAGCCATTCCATAGGAATTTATCATCTCGGGGATTCCGTGGTTTATCTCGGGATCGACATGGTAGGGACGACCCGCAAGAACGATACCGTGACGACCTGTCTCCTCTAAGTATTTTAAGGTTTCCTCGCCCTTTTCCATCATATCTTCCCTTGCATGCGAAAGCTCATCCCATGCAACGGAAACAGCCTCCCTTATATCTGAAGGAGAAATGTCGGAAAACTCTTTGATAAGGGCAGCCGATATGGTCTGCTGATCCCTGAAGCTCAGGAACGGATGTATAAACTTAACATCCCCTCTTCCGATCTCTTCTACATTATTCTTGATATTCTCGGGATAAGAGCTTACTATCGGGCAGTTATAATGGTTGGTCGCGCCGCTGACCTCGTCCCTTTCATAGAATAATGAAGGATAGAATATCGTATTTATGCCGTTCTTAATAAGCCAGGTCACATGACCGTGTGCAAGCTTTGCGGGGTAACATTCGGATTCACTCGGGATAGATTCAATGCCAAGCTCATATATCTTATGAGTCGTTACCGGCGATACGATGACCCTGTATTTAAGCCTGGTCAGGAAAGTAAACCAGAACGGGAAATTTTCATACATATTAAGGACGCGGGGGATACCAATGACACCTCGCGATGCCTCTTCTATGGGAAGCGGCTCGTAATCAAAATATCTCTTTAATTTATATTCAAATAAGTTGGGGATGTTCTCGGCATTCTTTTCTTTACCGAGACCTCTTTCGCAGCGGTTTCCGGATATGAACTGTCTTCCGCCGGAGAATCTGTTTATCGTAAGACGGCAGGCATTGGTGCAGCCTTTGCATTTTGCCATGCTGGTCGTAAATTCAAGCTCTTCTATCTGCTTAAAGGAAAGCATGGTCGTTTCGGGAGTATCTGCGGAAAGAGATGCGGAATTCTGCTTTTCGTGGAATCTCTCCTTTGCTATAAGAGCCGCTCCGAAAGCACCCATGATACCTGCTATATCAGGTCTTATGGCCTGACAGCCCGCTATCTTTTCAAAGCTTCGAAGGACGGCATCATTATAGAAAGTTCCGCCCTGGACGACGATCTTCTTACCTAAGGAAGAAGCATCCGAAACCTTTATTACCTTAAATAAGGCATTCTTAATTACCGAATAGGCAAGTCCGGCCGAGATGTCGGAGACCGTAGCTCCCTCTTTCTGGGCCTGCTTAACCTTGGAATTCATAAATACGGTACATCTGGTACCAAGATCAATGGGGTGAGGAGCAAAGAGGGCTTCTTTGGCAAAATCCTCAACCGAGTAATTAAGTGAATTGGCAAATGTCTCTATAAAAGAACCGCATCCCGAGGAGCATGCTTCGTTAAGAAGAACGGAATCAACCGTGTTGTTCTTAATCTTAATGCACTTCATGTCCTGACCGCCGATATCGAGGATACAGTCGACATCCGGCGAGAAGAAAGCGGCCGCGTAATAATGTGCAACGGTCTCAACCTCTCCTTCATCCAAAAGGAAGGCGGACTTAAGAAGCGCTTCGCCGTAGCCCGTGGAACAGGCATGGGAAATATGTGCATGGGGCGGAAGGATCTCACTTATCTCCTTCATCGCGCGCATGGCGGTCTTTAAAGGACTTCCGCTGTTATTTGAATAGAAGGAATATAATAATCTTCCGTCTTCACCGATAAGCGCGATCTTGGTAGTCGTAGAACCCGCATCTATGCCTAAATAGCAGTTTCCTTTGTAATTCTCTATCTTTCCGGTCTTTACCCTTGCGGAATTATGTCTTGTGGTAAAAAGCTCATATTCGGTCCTTGTAGCAAATAAGGGCTCGAGGCGCTCTACCTCAAATTCCATCTTTATGCCCTTTGAAAGCCTCTCTTCCATATCGGATAAAGATATGATGCAGTCATCTTTTGCGTTCATCGCACTTCCTATGGCTGCAAATAAATGAGAATGCTCGGGGGCGATTATATGCTCTTCATCAAGTTTTAATGTCCTAATGAAGGCTTCTTTTAATTCGGATAAGAAATGAAGGGGGCCGCCAAGGAAAGCGACATGGCCCCTTATGGGCTTACCGCAGGCAAGGCCCGATATGGTCTGATTAACGACAGCCTGGAAAATGGATGCGGCAAGATCTTCTCTTGTGGCGCCTTCATTAATAAGAGGCTGGATATCGGTTTTGGCAAATACACCGCATCTTGCGGCTATCGTATAAAGTGACTTGTAATTCTTTGCATATTCGTTAAGTCCGGATGCATCGGTCTGAAGCAGGGCCGCCATCTGATCGATAAATGAGCCCGTACCTCCTGCACATATACCGTTCATCCTCTGCTCGACATTTCCGCCTTCAAAATATATGATCTTGGCATCCTCGCCGCCAAGCTCTATGGCAACATCCGTCTTACTTTCATGATCCTTAAGCGCCGTGGAGACAGCGATGACTTCCTGCGTAAACGGAACACCCAAGTGCTTAGCCAGAGTAAGGCCGCCCGATCCCGTTATCATAGGACTTACCTTCTTATCGCCGGTCTTTTCTATGGCATCCTTTATAAGAGACGCAAGCGTCTCCTGGATATTTGCATAATGTCTTTTATAATCGGAAAAAAGGATAGCATTATCCTTATCTAGAAGAGCAACCTTAACGGTGGTCGAACCTATGTCTATTCCTAATGTATATCTTAAGTCGTTCATAATCTTCCTCGTCATGCGAACTCGCATAAACGATAATATAACATAAATAAATTAAAAATGCAATTGAATGCTAACGCATATCATAGTCCACGAAGCTCATTACCATCGGGACTTTACCGGAGATCCCGGATATCGAAGCATCGTAATTATATTCCCACATATCAAATTCATACGGATAATCGGGAACATCCTTATCCTCGCTTAAGAATACCCTTTCATCCTTTAATTTGGTAAGATCGAGCTTTCTTAAAAGCCTGTATTTATTGCCGTATATGATCGGCGTATAACCGGCGCCTCTTATCGAGTCGCAGAAAGTCTTTGCTATAGCCGAGAGCTCATCCTTTGTAAGCTCTGATGTACGGGATTTATCGTTACTTACAGTTTCAAGATCAAAGCATATGGGATATTTGGTCCTAAGCTCAAGTGAACCTAAGATATTAAGGACCACTCCCGCTTCCTCAACGGCTTCCTCGGGACTTATGGCCTGGGAATAAAACGAAACGCCCACTGATAGTCCTGCGTCATATGCAGCCTTTATATATTCGGGCGCATAATTATCTTCCGTTATCTCACCCGTTGAATATCCTCTTCTTCCGACCCTTACTATAACGAATTCTATCCCGTTTTTCTTAAGTGTCTCGAAATTTATTGTTCCTAAATCCTCCTTTAAGATAAGGCCCTGTTTTGAGACCCTCTTTCCGTCGGAGTAATAACGCTTAAAAGGAGCTTCATCCACGAGACCGACATAATCATAATCATTCTTTTTAAGAGTCTGATTGATCATGATCCACTGGCTTTCTCCGTCGGGAAGTATGACCTCGGTCTTTATCCCGCCCTCGGATAAGTCCTCTTCTTTTTCCTTTGCCTCGATCTCTTCTAAGAGTTCTTTTTCGTTTTCTTCGTATTTTACTGCCTGCTCATCTCTTATCTTCTGATGCTCGGGCTTTCCCTCGGCATACATGTTCCAGAAATCAAGGTCATCGGAAACAAGATCGGACTGGCCTAAAGGATATTCCCCATCTTTAGCGATAACACTGTCATCTGAGACGCTGCTTACCGCAAGATCATCCGGCTCATTAACCGGAGGCTTAGCCTTGGGCTTGTCAAATGTCCCGTTTGCATATAATACCGCTATTACGATAAGCGTGATAACACCGATCGCCCCTATGGTCATAAGTCCCATCGGCGCGCCGCCGTTTTGCCTCTCATTCCTGTTTTGAAGATCGTCGGAAAGACTCATTTTATTTCCTTTACAGATGCAAAATTCTTTTATATCATATTTAAATATAAGGACGGCAAAATGAAAAGATCTTACTTAAATAAAATCATATCTGCCATAGTGCTTATATCCTGTTTTATATGTCAGGCTTTTATCTTAACATCCTGTGCAAAAAACAGGATAGTTGAGCCTGTAGCAAGCGATACTTTCCTAAGCCTTGATACTGTCATAACCGTAAGCATATATAAGATATCCGGCGATGATACGATGTCGTATGAGGCCGTTTTATCCGAAGCTAAAAAGGTATGTGAAAAGTATAATACCCTTTTTGATCCTGACGATCCTTCATCCGATATCTATAAGATAAATCATGCCGGTGGCAAAAGCGTAAACATATCCGAAGATACCGCTTATCTTATTGAAAAATCCCTGGATCTGTCCTTAAAAACGGACGGAAATATCGATATAAGCATATATCCCTTAAAGCTTCTCTGGAATGAAGGAAAAGTGCCTTCACCTGATGATATCAATAAGGCTTTATCTCATGTAGGTTATAAAAATATCATTTTAGATACGGATAAAAACACCGTCTGCCTATCGGATCCCGAAGCGGCCATAGATCTCGGATTTATCGCAAAAGGCTATATTGCCGATAAGATAAAAGAAAGGCTTATTTCCTGCGGCGTAAAAAGCGCGATCATCGATCTTGGCGGTAATGTGCAGACCATAGGATCAAAACCGGATAACAGCACCTTTAATATAGGCATTAAAAAACCGTTTTCCAAAAACGGTGAGGTAATAGATACCGTAAATGTCTCCGATATTTCCGTGGTCACGGCCGGAACATACGAAAGATATTTTGAGGAGGATGGAAAGATATATCATCATATCTTAGATCCTTCTACAGGATATCCTGCCGACTCGGGGATCGTATCGGCGACGATCATCTATCCCGAAAGCACCACTGCCGATGCGCTTTCAACGGCATGTATCGTTTTGGGATATGATAAAGCGGTAAAGCTCCTTGATGATCATCCTATGGTAAGAGCCGTCTTTGTGACTGATAGCGGTGAAACGCTTTATTATAATTATAAATGATCACCGCGCTTCTTATACCACGACAAGCGAAGAAGGCTCTCTCCTGTTTGCAACGGTTATATAAAAATCGGAAGGCTTAAATTCATTATCAGCCATCGTTATCTCGCTTCTTACGGTCTCATAAGCTAAGGCCGGGAGGTTATTTTCCTCACTTAAATGTCCGAGCACGACCGCCTGAAGCTTATCGGAGACTATGCGTCCTAAGAGCTGTCCCGCGATATCATTTGAAAGATGTCCGAGCGCTCCCAATATCCTCTGCTTAAGATCCCAGGGATAAGGGCCCGTCTCAAGCATCCTTACATCATGATTTGCCTCGAGTAAGATGGCATTCATGTTCTTTAATTTCTCTTCATTTTCTTCGGTCACTATGCCCATGTCGGTAGCTACCGCTATGCTCTTATCACCGCTAAAGAACCTGTAGGCAACGGGATCGGCCGCATCATGGGATATACCCATTGCTTCCGCCGTGATATCTCCTATGCTTAAGGGCTCATCCTTATCTATCGAAACGAACCTTTCAGCATCAAGCTTTCCCAAATATGAACAGCGAAATATCGCCTGTATCGTCTTTTTTGTAGCATATACGGGAGCGTCGCATCCTCTTGTAAGGACCCCAAGGCCTCCGATATGGTCGCTGTGTTCATGGGTCACAAATACAGCATCAAGGTCTTTGATACTTAAGTCTATACTGTTTAGTCCCGCTTCTATCCTTTTTTTGCTGATGCCTGCGTCTATTAAGATATGTGTATTGTCATCTCCCACATAGATACAGTTTCCGCTGCTTCCGCTGGCGATCGAATATAACCTCATCTTAATCCTTCCAGTGGATGTCAAGTACATCCCCTTCATGCAGCACTTCCGTATAGGAAGCCGCTTTTCCGTTTAAAAGTGTCTCTACGGTCTTTCCCTGCGGTTTGGAAAGATCGAAATTTATAAGATCAAAAACATCCACAAATATATAACTGTCCTTGCCCTTAAGAGCAACATCATCTCCATTTACCGTAACATGAACTGCTCCGTCATCTGCTTTTGCCGCATTTTTAACATCATCCCTGTTTTCCCGAAGTTCCTCGGGCTTAACGCCGCTCTTTAATTTATTAAGGTTATTCTGGATGCTTCCGAAAAGCTCTCTTGTAGTCTTATCGGTCTTAGGGACATTGCTTTCATCTTTTAGGACATTTCCCGAAGCATCAAGTCCTGCGACCGCATTTTTAACCATGTTTGCAAGTGCGTTTTCAGCTCTTTCAAACTCTAAATGGGATATGACTTTCTCCGCATCGGCTCTGGCTTTTTCTATCGCGCTCATAACGGGATCGCCGGATCTTAGGCTTTCCTCGTTATCGTT
>DMCJ01000074.1 GCA_003446735.1 Lachnospiraceae bacterium
ATGTCCTATCAGGCTTTGGCGCAGAAGATAGTTAACGGTCAGTAAATATGCTTTTATACCCTCTGTCATTTATGGCAGAGGTGTTTTTATAAACAAGACTAATGCACTGAAAATTCAGATACGGAAAAGATAGTTATGTAAACCATACTCAGATAACCCACAATATATAGTTGAAGACCGAAAATAAGGCACAAGAGCGTATCAAAAAAGTGAAATAAATGTGAAAAAAAGCTTGTCTTATACAGTTTTCTTTTATATTATGTAAATTAGGGAGTAATGTAATACGAGGGAGATTTTGAGTTGGGGAGATAACATCTTGGAAATGCATAACAACTACAACAGTCATAACAAAAAACGTAAAAACAAAAAAGGCATCATGAGGATGATACAAAGACGTATTGTTCCTTTTATGATGTCTTTATTTATTGCAGCAACGACGATCCTGGGAAGCGGAACGTCTTTAGTTGACGTATTTGCTTACGGGGATCCGTCCGGTATCACGATCAATAATTACAGACTTCTCATTGAACAGGGCGGCTCGTGGGTAGAGGTCACACCCGGCATGGAAGTTCCTAACGGAGCCAACGTCAGGTTCGCCTTTGACTGGGATGTAAGTAACTTAAGTGACGCCGTAGTGGGAGATGAGGGTGTTTCGATAGAACTTAAACCGATCGCCGGGATCTCCATAGGAAATGTTGATAAGACAGTCTACTATTCGGGATCGGGAAGCGTCCCGATGGGCGTTTACTGGGTTACGACCAACAGCGATGGAAACAGCGTATTCCATTTAAATATTGACCAAGATTTCTATAATACAAACTCTGAAAGATCGGGAGATGCCAGGCTTGAAGGCAACATTAACGCAGCAAGTGATTCGGATGAGGAAACGGTAAGCACCGATATTAAGTTTCTTGATAAGACAATCCCAAATGTTATCGTTAATTTCGGAGCCAAATCAAATACCTTAAATGTTTCCAAATCCGGCGGAAGTTATGACAGGACAACCGGACTTCAGAATTTTACCGTCAATCTTAGTGTTACGGGTAACAGTACGGAATCGGTAAGGGATATCAGTCTTACGGATACTCTCGGAGCTTATTTAAGCAATGTTCAGGGAGGATTTACATTAGACGGCGGCGCGAATTATGCGGATCTTGATTCACTTGCCGCCGCTCTTAAGGATAAAAGCAACAATCCCAACAGTATGGATGTTAATACATCGCATACCATCACATATGCCGTAAAGATCGATACCGCTGCGGCTTCGGCTCCGGATGCCAATTTCTGGATCTCTTCAAACGGAACGGGAGTCAATAACGGCGAAAACCTGTTTACGGCAAACTATACCCATAAGGGTAATCCGTATTCTTCAAGTGCGAAAGCAGCCGTAAATCTGCAGAAGCCCTCGGTGAACAAATCGGGAGCGGATGCAGGTGAGTCCATAAAGTGGACGATCGAGATAAATACAGGCGATTTCGCGTCTCTTTCGGATGTAAATGTATCCTCCTTGACGGATTTTGTCACAAACAGTAAAAACGGATCCCAGGATACATCTTTTTATTCGGACCCTGCCTGCACGTCTTTGATAAACTTAACAGATATCAGTAAATATACCGCTTCTTCAGACGGAAAAAGATATACGATAACATATTACTCAAAGAAGCTGGATGGTGAGACCAAGCCCGTAAAATATACCAATAATGTTGATAAGATAAGGATCGGAGATACCGATTATAAGACCGGTGCCACCGTTACCACTACCGGAGACAGTATAAGCAAAAAGTATACTGAGGTTACGGGTGATAAGATAAAATGGGAGAGTGAGATAGAGATCCCGGAAGATACCAATAATTCCTACGGCTGGGGCGGCATAACCATAGATGACAAGACTGATTTCTGGGGTATAGGAAAGCATGTGATACCTGACGGCTCATCCCTTGAGATAGTGGGAGATAACGGAACAAGCTTAAAGACCCTTACTCTTTCCGATGAGGACATAATGGAATGGGTGGATTCCTACATCGGTTATTTCGCTTTCTTAAACAGCAATAATACAGGATATCATCTTGAGATCGGAAATAAGGTATTAAATGTCTGGAGAGATGCGGGGATCAAAAAGATAACGTTAAAATATGAGACGCAGATAAAAGATTACAGCTCTGCGGGACTTATTTACAGAAACGAAGCCGTACTCAGTTATACCGATTCAAACGAGAACAATTTTGAGTCAAAGAGTCAGGCTGAATATAAAAATGACGCTATCGATATGATAATCAAGGACGGAACGGTAGGAGAGGACAACAGGGTTAAATACCGTATAGTGCTCGATCTTAAGCAGTTTGCCGGCGAATTTACGACCGATAAGGATATTGTAATAACGGATACCCTGCCCAAAGAGCTTTCCTATGACAGTCCGGTTACTCCCGACAGTGGTCATATAAGGATTACGGACGGATCCTCGGACGGAGTAAACAATATCTATTATGTAAGCGACACGCCTGTCACTTCTCCGGCAGACCTCATTGCTTTAAATACAACGATAACGGTGGATGATTCCGGAGATAATGATGTTATAACCTTCAGATTATCCGGAACTGATGCTGCGCAGAAACAAAAGATAGCAGAAGCTCTCAATAAGGCAAAGACCGATGAGGATATCCTTTATATCGAGTTTTACGCAAAAGTAAAGGATCCGGCCGAATTTGCGAAAAATAAAGATAGTGTTAAGGTAACGAATGTTGTCACGGGTAAATTTGGAACGACAGATATCGGCGAGCACAGGGCCGAAAATACTATAACGCCTAAGAGTCTTGTATCAAAGCAGCAGACCTACACCCAGGTAACGGCACCTTACATCCATTACACCATCGACGTTAATCCCGACGGAGCGGATGTAAACAAGCTTCCTTCTCCCGAGGGCGATTTTTACAACGCCTTTGATAATCTTGGCACGGCGCTCATGCTGATGGAAGAGGTCGGAGACAAGTTTATTGTAAAATATGAGGAAGGCGGAACATGGAATGATCTTACCTATGTTCCCTGGTCCGGCGTATCTTCACTTACCGGCAGGCAGTGGAGCTATACCTATAATCCCAAAGCCGGCGTAAATGCGATCACATTTAAACTCCCCGACAAACTGCATTTAAAGATTTATTACAGAGCATATCTCGATTCCGCATCGATCCCGTATGATTCGGACGGCAAGCAGAAACTGACCTTTGAAACGGCCGGAAATACGTTTGCCATAGAGGGGTCAAGCAGTGACAATACAAAGAAACAGATCGATTCGAACAATCATATTATAAGCTCTTTGGTTGAAGGTAACGGAGCTACCGGTAACATCAACATTCTGAAATTCTATATTGACGAGAACGGTAATGCCCAGGGGCTTGCGGGATCTACGTTTAAGATCTACGGGGCAAAGTGGGACGGAAGCAAGTTTGTAAAAGACGATACGGATATATTTAAGGATACAAACGGAGTTTCCGAATTTAAGATGTCAAATGATGATGAGGAAAATGTTTTAACCGTAAAGGGCCTTAAGCTGGACTACGTATATGCGCTGGTGGAAGTCGGAGCCAAAAGCGGGTTTGCGGTAAATACCGACCCCTATTTCTTTGCGCTTAAAGGAAAGAATTATTCCGACAGCCAGGCAAGATACAGCAATCAGTCATTAAAGCAGCTCTATGAGAACGGATATTTCTCACAGTTCTCCAATTCGGGAGCTTATATAAGGTACGAAAACAGGAAACAGGCGACCACTTCCGTTAAGATAACAAAAGCCGTGACCGGAAAGCCCGCCGGACTTGACTGGGATGATATCATGAAATCCCTTACATTTAAGGTGTATAGAAAGCTCTCGGGATCCTTGGAACCGGCCGAGGTAATTGCTGTAATAACGGGAGATACGGGCTTTACCTATACCGAAGATACTTCGGGCAACAGGGTATATTCCTATGTGCTTACGGGAGTTGCCATCGATGATTCGGGAGCCGTTCCGAAGGCTTATGAATATTATGTAACAGAAGAAAATAAAGCGATAGAAGGATATACGCTTTCCGGAACAAAAGTAAAGGTTAACAGCGGCACCTTAAAAACCGATACCGTTTCCGATACATTTGTGGCCGATGCGGCAATAAGCGAATATGTTGTCGCCTATGACAATACTTATACCAGGGACAGCGGAAAACTTTCGCTTAAAAAGAGCGTTGTAAATTCCGATATCGACAGGCTTACGGACGAGGAATTAAAAAAGATCGAATTTATCATTACTCCCTCGGTAAACTCCACGGGAAGCAGTACAAAGGTAAGCCTGGCTGATGCAACGCGCACCGGAAGCGGAAGCACGGGAGATCCTTACGTTTATACCTTTGATTTTGCAAACGTTCCGACGGGGACTTATAAGGTGACTGAGAATAACATGCTTTTTGCATCCCATCCGTTAAGCATAACCTACGATCTTATGGTTGACGGCACTTTAAAGGAGAGCGGATCCTATGCCCTTGCCCCCACCGCATCAAATACGAAGATAATTACATCCGGCGCCTTAGTGGAAAAAGGAAAAGATACAGTTCTTAATATCACGGATAAATATACCCGTGAAACATCCCGGCTTAATCTTAATAAGACAATCTCCGGACTTGAGGAAAAGGATGATATAAAGGCGGTCATGAATGCACTTACATTTACATGCTCGCCTGCTTTTGATGCTTCGGCTACGGGAACGGGTTATACCGCATCAAAAACCGTGATCATGTTTACTCCGGATGCGGATCCCGTAAACGGCACATTTACTGCCACATCTACGATAAACGGCTCTTCAAACGTATATAAGAGCGGAACATATAAGCTTGTAAAGACACCCTCCGGCGATCTTTCCTTAAACCTTCCCTTTGATGTTTTTTCCGGAAGGACATATTCGATAACTGAATCTGTGACAAATCCGCTTTCGGGGAAAAAGGGATTAAAGATAAGCTATGTTGTGACAAGGGAAGGAATAAAGACCGGTGAAGAAGGAAATGTTGCCAAAACCTCGGGAGATAAGGGGACGGCTTTAAGCGCAGATGAAGAGGTAACCGTATCGTTTTCAAACAGATACTCAGACCTTAAAAAGCCCGGATTACGACTTAGAAAGAAGTTTTCCCATACAGGCGGAGGAGTATTTGACTGGGATACCATAAAGGGAAGTATCACATATACCGTATATAAAAAGGGCTCACCCGATACGGTTGCCAGATATAAGGACGGAAATACCTATAAGTATCTGTCGGATATCCCGGCATCTTCATTTTCGGCTGCGGGAAGCGGTATATACGAAAGTGCCCTGTATGAACTTGAAGAAGCGGGAGAATATTATGTTGTAGAAAATGTTACCGGAGATGAATTTACAAAAACGGATGCTTCGGGCACATATATATATAAGCTTGCTTCATCCATGCCGGTTAAGTTTACGGTCACGGGAGAGAGCGGGCACGGACTTGTAAGCGGCGAAACGACCACGCCTGCGGAAGCCGTAAACAGCGGAACAAAGTATACCTCGGGCAGTTTTGAAGTAAAGCAGGAATCCTCCATAGGCGCCGATGACCAGTCGGTCGCAACATTTACAATGTCAAATGACTATGAAAGAAAAACCGGCAAATTAAAGCTGACAAAGACCATAGTTGATGAATTGGGGGGTACGGGTATCTCAAGACTTACCAAAGAACAGATGAAGAATATCACATTTACGATCACTCCGAAGAATTATTCGGGCACTGCCATCGTAAAGACGATGGCTGATCTGTACGGGGCTTCATATTCGGGCACGGATCCGGTCGATCCGACCGGAAGCGGAACTTCATATTCTCTTACGATAAACGATCTTCCGTACGGAGAATATACGGTTACGGAGACAAATTACAATGAACCCACCGGAACAAGGACATTTACTTCGCTTGTTACCATTAATTCCGGCGGCGGCAGCAAGATCCTTACCGGCATGGATGAGACCGGGGTTGACGGGATAGCAGTATCTTCCTCGGATGCGGATGTTACGATAAAAGATACCTACAGCGTTAAGACGGGCTCGGTAAAGATAGTTAAAAAGATAAACGGAGTATCGGGATCAAAGGTTACACCCGCCAATATCAAAATAACCGTGACTCCCAAATTAAACGGATCGGGAGGAAGCGATACATTTACCTTAGCCGATATATCGTATCTTACGAGTGAATACGGAAGCTCTAACGTGACAATGACGGGAAGTCTTAATGATGCCGGCGGTATTGTCGTTGATATAAAGAATATAGTTCCCGCGGGGCAGGTGTTTACCGTAAAGGAGACCGTAACACCCGATACGGGTATTGATCATATATCCGTTTATTATGACGTGGAAGGAAGCTCGGCTGTATACAACGGATCATTTAAAGATCCGACGGTTACGCAAAACGGAGTTAAGTTTGATGTTAATGCATCAGGTACTTCAAGTATAATTCTTACCAATAATTATGTTGAACTTGATAAACCCTACATCATAATAAAGAAATCATTTGTGTGTGAGAATGATCCCCTTAGTGATGAAGATATTGAGGCTCTTAAGAATCTGATAGAGTTTAAGCTTATAAATACCGATACAGGTGTGGAAACGACAATAAACGGTACTGATATTATAGGAAAGCCTTATCCTGTCGAGACCGGTAAATACACGATACAGGAAATCGATACATCGACCGTCGATTTAATATGGAAGGGTGTAAGGGGAAACTTTGAGACAAATGTCTATGAACACGGCTCTTTAACGCCGGTATATCACAACGTTGGAAGCGGAGGATCAAACGTTGAAGGGTATCCGGATACTACGATTGACCTTACCGGATTATTCGGAGGACATGGCGAGCAGATAATAACCAATGTTTACGAAAAAAAGAAGGGAAAACTTTCCATTAATAAGAAGGTAAGCATACAGATACAGACAGATGATTTTATAGGAGATAAGGATGAACTCAGGGATCTATTT
>DMCJ01000018.1:0-1740 GCA_003446735.1 Lachnospiraceae bacterium
AATAAGAGCAGAGGATACTGGCTTTTGACCTGGTTTGTGACGGGAGTGGTAAACTTCCTTTATTATCCGCTTTACGGTGCGGCGGTCGTGCTTGGTTTCATGCCCCTTGGGATATATAAGTTTATTACCTGGATAAAGTCCGGGGAAGCAAAGCGTGATATCAAAAGGCCGGTTTTTGTTATATGTGCATTCTTATCAGCTGCTTTTTTCATTGGCGTATTTCCTTTTATATGGGGCTCTGTTAAACACATGAAGGCGATGGCGGGTCAGACCGTCTATGCGGACGGGATCGCCCGCTTCGGACAGGTACTTACCGATCGTTTTTTTCCTTTTATAGATAATTCCCATCCTGTAATAAGGCTAGCGGTAAATTATATCGTTACTTTTACGGTACCCGCACTTTTGGTGTGGGCCGGGCTTACCCTGGCATTTGTCCTTGGCGGTTTTAAGAGGGAAGGAAAGAAGATAAGCTTGGAAAATGTGGAGGCTTTCTGCCTTAGCCTGGTCATAGCGATAACGCCTGCGGTCGCATTTTCATATACATTTGTAAGGACGGAGATAGACAATCTCTATGTAAGGAGTGCGCATGTACTTATAGCTGCATCGCTCTTTCTTGCCCTTTTGGCACTTAAGTATCCGGTAAGCAGGAAATATAAGCTTGCCATGATATGTTTTGCGCTCTTTGTTCCTGCTTTAAACGGGAACCTGGGGATCATGAAGCTTGACAGCGATCAGAAGCTTAAAGCGGAATACGATGTGGATGATGACTATATCTGTGTAAATACGTATTTAGGCTACGGCTTCGAGGAGGAAGACTTATATTATCAGATAGATGAAAAGAAAGATGCGTTTGCCTTTAAGGATCCGGACGGATTTTATATGGGAGATTCGAGGTATTTCGGATTCTTATATACCATGGGTGCTAAGGGCGCGGGCCCGATCGAGCTTAAAACGGCACGCGGCTTTGATGCCTGTAATGAGACGATAGACTGCGCGAGAAGGACTAAGAGCAATATTAGCTTCGATGTCTTCGAAATCTATCAGCATTATTATCTCTATGAATATCTGATGAGATCCGGGGAATATATCTGGGATGAAGAAAACAGGCAATTTGTATATAATGAAAACGGAGTGCCGCTTAACGAAGTGCTTTCGATCAATAAGAAAGAGGATGTTTCAAGGACAGATACGTCCGGAGGAAATACCTTCGCCTCATGGGGAGCTTCATTTGACAGCCTTAAAGGAATATTTGATAATAAAGAGGTGTCATACCGAAGTCTTTCTGACGGCATGTATGATCATCTGATCTTCGATGAGCCGCTTGCGGGGAGCGAAGCGGATTTCCTCTATCTTGAGTTTGAGGGTATGGATGAGGATGTGAGCTATGCGATGCTTGGAAAAGGGCACAAAACAGAGCCTGTCGAAGTAAAAGGCATAGGAAAGAAGTTCGTAAATGAGATATATAATGACGGCGTTAGTGTGGAAGTGACATGGAAAAACGAAGACAACGAGCCTTCCAAGATGACATGCAATATGTGCAAAGGGAAACTCCTTATCCCGCTCGGATCCGGAAGCGGATGGCTCATGGACGAGCATGACGGGATAGATATATGTGTGATAAAAGGCGGAAAGGTCGAAAGACTTCCTGAAGTAAAAGAGTGCAGATTCTTAAAGATACGTAAGGCAGGTATATGATATGAAAAATAAGGTAAAAGTATTACTGGTTTTGTTATGTATGAC
>DMCJ01000018.1:1844-5257 GCA_003446735.1 Lachnospiraceae bacterium
GAGACCGCGCAGGAGACTTCGGAACCCGGAAGCACAGACGTATCCGAACAGATCACAGTCGTAAACGGTGATGAAAGTGATCCGGCAGGCGGAGCAGATGGAAGCAGTGCTGAGGGAAGTAAAGACAGTGCGCAGGCAGAAGAAAATGTCAGTGGGGAAAGTTCTTTGCAGGCGGAGATAACTCCCGAAGAAGAGGATGAGTTCCTTACTCCGGATATAAGCTTTTATCATGAATCTCTGACCGATGAGATGAAAGATTATATAACGGGCGTTTCGTATCCGGCTCCGGAAAACCAGGCGGGAATGGTCATTGGTTATGATGATCTTCGTCTCCTTCATGTGCTTTATTATGACTTTAACGGAGAAGTGCAGGAGGGCGAGATCATATGCAATAATAAAATAGCAGATGATCTTAATGAGATATTTGAGGAACTCTTTGAAGCCGGATATCAGATCGAAAAGATCCGTCTCATAGATGAATATGGCGGTGATGACGAGCTTTCGATGGAAGATAACAATACGAGCTGCTTTAATTACCGTGTGGTTTCGGGGTCAAAAAACCTTTCGAAACATGCATACGGGATGGCGATCGACATTAACCCCTTCTATAATCCCTATGTAACTGGGATAGATACCGGGAATATAAAGATCGAACCGGTCGGGGCGGAAAAATACGCGGACAGGAGTGCGGATTTTGAACATAAGATAGATGAAGACGATCTGTGCTGCAAGCTCTTTAAGGAGCATGGATTTACCTGGGGAGGAGACTGGGACAACAGAAAAGACTATCAGCATTTTCAGAAAACGCCGTAAATCAACATTTTTATAAAAATATCGCGTGTTTTTCTTCCATTTATACACAAGATGTGGTATATTAACTATATATGTGTTTTTTTAGAGCGCATTTTAATCGGAAGATACATCGGACAAAAGGGGAGAAAAATGGAAGCTGCAGGCAATACTCCGGATAAGGATCTGGAGATCAAAGTAGGAAACGACAGTAATAAAGGAAGCGGAAAGAAAAAGATCATCATCATAGCATCTGTTGCTGTGCTGGCTCTTTTAGCCGTCTTCCTTATTTTATATTTTAAGAGGATAACGGCGACAACGATGAGACTTCTTCGTATCGTCGGTGAGGTTACGCTTGAGGATAAAGGTACAAATAAGACCATAGTTGAAAATATGAGACTTGCGGACGGAAATGCACTTAATACCGGTAAGGAAAGCCTTGTTTCCGTAGGTCTTGATGATACCAAGATCGTTTCACTTGAAGAGAACAGCCGCGCTGAATTCTATCAGAGCGGAAAGAAGCTCCGCCTTGAGCTTACTGCAGGACGTCTCTTCTTCGACGTAAGGCAGCCTCTTGATGATAATGAGAGCTTAAGCATCGAATCCTCGACTATGGCCGTAGGTATCAGAGGTACATCCGGTTATGTCTGGATCGATGCCGAAACCGGAAAGGAATATGTATTCTTAACCAGCGGTGAGGTGGAGGTTATAGGAAGGAACCCCGTCACCAAAGAAGAGATAAAGACAAAATTAACTCCCGGTGAGCTCCTTACCACATTCCTTGACAATTCCAAGGGAACAAACGGCTCCGTGTCATTTGAAAAAGCGGATCTGAAGCCCGAGGACATACCGATCGAGGTATTAAGAGAACTTGTAAACTTTGAACCCACATTTGAAAGATTTTTGACTGAAACTAAATATGACAGGAAATTTATCATAAAGAAGTATAACGAAACCGATCAGGCAGAATATATTTCAATAGATTCAGCTCTCAAAGCGGCAAGAGAAGAGTATCAGAAGATATTGGAAGAGGAAGAAGCGGAAAAGAACAAAGTCGGAAGCGGAAATGACGACAAGAAGGATGATGACATAGATGATACCGGTACCGGCGGAGATGACGATGGTATCACCCCCGAAGATCCCGATAAAGATAAGGAAAAGAAGGATGATACGGGAAAGAAGCCTTCGGAGCCCGGAAAGAACAATAAGAACACCGGGAATACAAATAATGGCGGCAATAAGTTAAATGAGACTCCTGCCGTAAATAATGTAAATAATGAAAACCCGCCGGATGAGCAGCCGCCTGCAACGGATAACACCGACAATACCAACAATCAGGATAATACGGATAATACCGACAAGAAGACGGAAACGACCGACAATACGGACAATACAAACACAAATACTAATACCAATACAGACACCAACACTAATACAAATACGAATACCAACACAAACACTAATACTAATACAAATACGAATACCAACACCAACACCAACACCAACACAAATACCAACACCAATACAAACACTAACACTAACACAAACACTAATACAAACACCAATACAAATACGAATACCAATGCAAGTTCGCAGCAGAATCTCGAGTCCGGAGGATTATTTACGATAGTTGATGATAAAGGGACGGAGCATGAGATAGCGATAATGGAAAATGGCTCGGATTTAATGAATTTCAGCGCTATAGATTATTCGTATAATGGGACATCCCTTACCGTAACGGTTAAAACGGAAAACGGACCTACGGATGAAGTTTATCGCCAGGTTAATTTCTATTTTTTGGACAGTGATGGAAATATAATAGGTGATAGTGACGAAGGTTATCCGGTTGTTGATGATGGTGCCGGTGCCGCTCCGCGAACGGAGTATTCCTATACTATAGATAATGTTGCTAATGTTGCAAGTGTTGGAGCGCGTGCAGTGTTCTTATGAGCACAGGATATATAAAAGGATAAAAGGATACTGATCGCCACCACGGCTATATGGCTGTGGTGGTGCTTAATAATCGGAGGAAAAATGGATTACGAATATTCGGCCGACAGGCTTATAAACATCGCAATATCCCTTAACGCGGAAAAGGATATAGACATCCTTTTGGAGAAGATCTTAAAGGAAGCCATGGATATCACGAACTGTGATGGCGGAACGGTCTATGTTAAAGGGAAAGAGTCGCTTCGGTTTAACAATATGGTCACAAGATCGAAGGGGATAGATCTTCGCGGCCAGGCCAGGATAGGTATCCCGGATGTGCCGCTTACGAAGAATCATATCTGTGCGCTCTCGGCGATCGAGAAGAGAAGGATCAATATTAAGGATGTTTACGAAAATGATGAATTCGACTTCTCGGGAACCAAGAATTATGACAGGCTTAACGGCTATACGACGATGTCGATGCTCGTTATCCCGATGCTCGATGAAAAAGGAGACGTCATCGGCGTGCTCCAGCTCATAAATGCGGCGGATAATGCGGGTAATCCCACTCCGTTTAAGAAGGAATTCGAAGATATAATCGCGGCACTTGCGTCGCTTGCTGCGGTGAGCCTTAATAATACGATGCTCGCTAAAGATGTTTACGATATCCTTCATTCATTTGTGCGCGTCATGGT
>DMCJ01000100.1 GCA_003446735.1 Lachnospiraceae bacterium
TTCATTCATTTGTGCGCGTCATGGTAGGCGCGGTCGATATCGAGAGTAAATTCAACTCAAACCACACCAGGAGCATGATATATTATGCCGAAAGGTTCCTTAGGTGGATGGATGAAAATGACAGCGAATATAAGATAAGCGATAAGGAAAAGGATCCTTTCCTTATGAGCATCTGGCTTCACGATATAGGAAAGCTCCTTGTTCCGCTTGATATCATGAATAAGGCGACCCGTCTCGGAAAGAAGATAGAGGATATACATCACAGGGGAAGCGTTGCAAAGCTCATGGAAAAAGTGCGCGGACTCGAGGATCCTTCATATAAAGAAGAAAGTGATAAAAAGATAAAAGAGATAGACAAAGCGCTTAAACTCGTGGATGATGCGGACGGAGTAGGCACCATAAGCGATGAGACCGATGAGGCTTTAAGAAAAGCAGCCGCACTTATCTGCCTTACGGATAAGGGTGAGAAGATCCCCTTTTTAAATGATGATGAGCTTGAAGCCATCACGGTAAAGAAAGGAACCCTTACGGATAAGGAAAGAAGTGTCATGGAATCCCATGTTTCCTATACGAAGAGGCTTCTTAATGAGATGAGCTTTAAGGGAGCATATGAAAATGTTCCCATCTGGGCGGCAGATCATCACGAATATTTAGATAAGACAGGATACCCCATGGGAAAAGGCGCCGATGAGATATCCGATAAGGCGCGTATCATAACGATCATAGATATCTATGATGCGCTGACCGCAGAGGACAGACCCTATAAAGCGCCTCTTGTGCCAGAGAAGGCGTTTGACATCCTGCTTTCCATGGCCGAAGAAGGCAAACTCGATAAAGGCATCCTGGATCAGTTTGTAGAGAGCAATGCATGGAAAAGATAAAAAACAATAAGATACTTATCATATTTTTGTTATCTGCGTTTATCGCACTTGTAGCATTTCTCGGGCTATTTAAAAGGATAGACAGATGGGCCGAGGATATGCTCTATCAGAGCCCGTCCCCGGTATCGGGAGATATCGTTATAATCGGTATCGATGAAAAGGCATTATCACAGATAGGTCCTTATCATACCTGGGACAGGAATGTAATGGCAGGTGCGCTGGAAAAGCTTGCGGAAAATGAGGATTCCATGCCCGCAGTCGTTGCGATAGATACGCTTTATGCGGGACATACCGACAAAGAGGCTGATGCGCATCTTGCTGAGGCGGCGTCAAAGCTCCCGAATGTGGTAATAGGAAACCTGGCGACTTTCGGAACATCCAAAAACGTGGATGATGCCGGAAGCATAACCATTACAAAAAATGCGATCGTTAAGTTCGAAGAGCCTTATGATGAATTAAAGGAGGTCACGATCCAGGGACATATTAATGCGGCCTACGATCCCGACGGTATCATGCGCCACGCCATTTTATATGAAAAACCCGACGGCGAAAAAGTTTATTCAATGGCATTTACGGTCGCTAAAGCCTATGCTGATGCAAAGGGAATTACGATGAGCGAGCCAAAGACCGATAAGGGCGGAGTTTTCTACATTCCTTTTTATACTAAACCCGAGGGTTTTTATGACGGTGTTTCCATCGCGGATCTTATAAACGGAGATGTGCCCGAAGATTATTTTGCCGGAAAGATAGTTTATATCGGGCCTTATGCGGTGGCTCTCCAGGACGCATATTACACGGCGGTTTCGAGAGCGACTCAGATGTACGGAGTCGAGATACAGGCAAATGTTACCGAGGGGCTGCTTGATAATAACCATAAATCCGAGGTAAGTGACCTTATACAGGCGATCGTTTTATTTGTCATCTGCTTTGCTGCGGGCTATTTCCTTCTATATAAAAGTAATCTTTTGCAGGCGTCGATCGTATCTGCTGCCCTTATCATAGCGGATTTCGTGATCTGCAAGATCGCATACGAAAACGGAGCTGTCCTGCATGTATTATGGATCGCGCTTTCGGTCCTTATATTATATCTTTTATCGATCGCATTAAGATATGTAAAGGCAGCGATAGAAAGAGCGAAGGTTACAAGGACATTTGAAAGATATGTCGATCCGGAAATAGTGGGCGAGCTCTTAAAAGAGGGCGACGCTCTTGAACTTGGCGGAAAGATGTATGATATCGCAGTACTCTTTGTCGATGTAAGAGGCTTTACGACGATGAGTGAGGCGCTTGATCCTCCGACTGTTGTAGAGATCATAAATAAATATCTGACATTAACTACAGAATGCATAATGAGATATCACGGTACGCTCGATAAGTTCGTGGGCGACTGTACGATGGCATTCTGGAATGCGCCGGTAAAGCAGGAAGATCCCGCTTATCTGGCTTGTCTTGCCGCTATGGATATGGCGAAGGGCGCGGTAGCCTTAGGCGAGGAACTTAAAGAAAAATACGGCAGGAGCGTATCTTTCGGGATCGGTGTGCATTTCGGACCTGCGGTCGTCGGAAATATCGGAGCACCGCAGAGAATGGATTATACGGCGATCGGTGATACGGTAAATACCGCTGCGCGTCTTGAAGCAAATGCACCGGGCGGAACGATTTATATTTCCCGCGCCGTGGCCGATGCTCTCGGAGATCGTGCAAAAGTAACATCGCTTGGCGGCAGCATTAAACTTAAAGGTAAGGCTGAAGGATTTGAAGTGCTTGTTTTAGACGATCTAAAGAGGGACTGACATGGGAGACTTTATAAAAGACGGAGAATTTAAGCTTACCGTATTCGGAGCCAGGGGAAGCGGCCCCGTCAGCGGAAAGGAATTTGATAAATACGGCGGAGATTCATCTTCATATATGATAGAGGCCGGAGGAGAGAAGATCTTTCTTGATGCCGGGACCGGGATAATGAAGACTCCGAAATTTGATGATATGAAGATATCGGTGCTTTTCTCGCATCTTCATATCGACCACCTTATCGGACTTCCGTTTTTCTGGCCGTTGCTTGATAAGGACAGAACGATCGACGTATACTGCGTGCGCAGGATGCAGGCGCCCATCAAGAATCAGTTAAACGGCCTTTTTGTTCCGCCGTTCTGGCCCTGCAGGATAGATGATTATAAGGCAAATGTCAGATATTTTGAGCCGGTATTTCCGTTTAACATAGGAGAGGTCGTGATCGACGGGATGGAGGGAAATCACCCCGGAGGATCTACGATATTTAAGATAAGCTATGGAAATAAGAGCGTAGTTTACATGACGGACTACGAACATGATGAAAAAGGCTTTTCGGAAGAGTTAAAGGCCTTTGTAAAAGAAGCGGATCTGCTTTTGTATGATGCCACTTATACAAAAGAAGAATATCACGGTCATGAGGGATTCGGACATTCCTATCCCGAAAAGGGCATCGAATTAAAGGATGCCGCATCGGTAAAGCGGATGATCTTTGTCCATCACAGTCCCGATCACACCGATGAATTCATGGACAATGAGATAAGGAAGCTTACAAGGGATGATGTTTCCTATGCGATGGCGGGAATGATCGTGGATATATAACAAAACTATACTGTGGACGGGAGGGTTTACACCTAAGAATTTTGGTGCTATACTTAATCCTATGAAAGATTTTTTATCCATCGGAAAAGTTGCGAAATTAAAGAACGTAAGCATAAAGAGCCTTCGTTATTATGATGAGATAGGCATTCTTAAGCCTGCGCTCACGGATCATACCACGGGCTACCGCTATTATAAAGAAGCGCAGCTCTATGTTCTTGATGCGATCTCGCTCTGCATCGAGCTCGGTATCCCGCTTAAGGAATTAAAGAAATATGCTTCTTCCGACGGAAGTTACGATCTTCAGCGTCTTTTGGGCGATGCAAAGGATCTTGCCGAGAACAGGATCAGGAGCATGTACAGATCACTTGAGACGCTTCAGAATACGATAAATGTCCTTGAAAGCAGGCCCGGAAGAGCGGTTCCGGCAGGGTGTCTTGCAAGGACGCTTTTATCAAGGACAGTTCTTACGATACCTTTCGACGAATTCACCGATCCGGAACACTATAATCCCAAACTGCTTTCTCTTTTCGTAAAAGCCCAGCAGTTAGGTCTTGCCGCAAGCTATCCCTCGGGCATAATCTACGACTATAAGAGGGGTGGCACGGATAAATATGTATTTGTCCACGTTTCGCCCTTAACGGGAGAGGGAGAGGATGGGGCTCCCGGAAACTGGGGTAAGAACATAGAGGGACTTCGTACGCTCCCGAGCGGGAATTATATCACTGCGCAGAGCGATAAGCACAGGATAGATAATGCCGGAGAGGTATTTAAGATGGATGCTAAGGAGCTTAAGAACAGGACCGTCATAGAAACGGATCTTTTAAAGGAAGAAAAAAGCTCACAGTCCGTAAACTATGAGCTTCAGATCCTTATGTGATATCTGCCCGGAATTCTTCTTATTCTTCGTATTCCCCTGCCGAAGCTTTTGCCCAGGCTTTGATGAATTTTTTCTTTTTATCTATTTCGCTTCCTTTTATAAAGAGAGCTTTTCCTACATGACCATTGCAGGCGTCTTTAAGATTT
>DMCJ01000099.1 GCA_003446735.1 Lachnospiraceae bacterium
CCGCTTCCGCAGGGGCAGGGATCATTGGGATAGATCTTCTGCTCTGCCACATATGTCATTTCCTTTTTCTTTTCCTTATACATTTCCTTACGCTTATCCTCGGGGAAGATATCATTCCACTCTTCGAGGTTGTAAAGCCATTCGGCATCTGCTGCCACCATGTTCTTATAGAGCTCTTCCTTGTCGAATTTAAGAGAGACCTCCGTATCCTCCTCCATATCCTCTATGGGATTGGGGGTAACGAGCGAATCATTGATGCCGTCCAAAAATCCGGTCATCGTCATTATATCAAGTCCGAACTTATCCGCAAGCTCCTTAACGCTTCCCTTTACTTCCTTGTCGGGATCGGCTAAGAGTTCCTTATATACATCCTGTTCCTTCTTAAAATAATCCTGCCAGAATCTCTGAAGATCTCCCTTGTTCATCTTCTCGTCATAAGCGAGATCTCTCCATTTTTCAAGTAGTGCCATTATTTTTCCTCCTGTTTATTATCATGGATGATACCGACGAAGCTGTCGGCTATCTTTCCTTCTTTACTTTCTGTTTTTTCTATATAATAACCGTTGTCGGATGTTTCCTTTAATGTCACGGTCATTACCGTCTCATCCCCGTCGTAATGCACCTTTAATATCGCCTGTCCGTTTAAACGGTAATCAAGACTTACATATCTTAAATGCTTTCCGCTCTTATCGATCGATCCGTAATCGGAGAATCTTTCGGTTATAAGATCATAATATCTGATATCGTGCTCTCCCTCTTCTTCCATCTGGGAGTAATCGTTTGCGAATGTCTTTCTCTCCGTTTTCCCGAGGTCGTCTATCATCCTGCATTTCGTATAATCATCCGCGGCGATGAGCTTTTTATAAAATGCCTTCGCTCCGGTCCTTCCCGTAAGATCGAATGCTTTCGGGATAAAGAAGAGTCCCAGGATGACGATCGCGGCCACAAAGCCCCATAGAATGGTCCTTTTGTATTTCCATTCGTTTATGAGCTTTATCGGGGCTTCTCTTTTTCTTATCTGCCCCGTGTCGGAATAATCTTCCTGCTCTATGGCCTTTAATAATTCCGCAAAAGTCTTATATCTGTCAAAATGGTAGATCGAGATCGCCTTCATTATGGCATCACTCTGATAATCCATTATGCCGCCGTTATATCTGGAGGGCTCCAGGATCGGATCCTTTCCTTCGGGATTGTCCTCGCTCAACCTTTCATAAAAAGGAAGGACCTCATTTCCCGTCGTAAGCCTGTAGATCACTGCGCCGAATGCATATATATCCGTCTCCGGAAGGATCTGTCCGTTCTCGGCAAACTGTTCCACGGGGGAATAGTTTTCATTGATACCTTCCATAAATTTCATCGGGGAGACGATACCGGTAAGCACCATCTTTCCGTCTTCTCCGACATCGATAAGATCCGGGGATATCCTGCCGTGTATCACTCCTTTTTCATGGAGCATATCCAGAGTCTTAAGCATCGGGGAAGCCATCTCATATACGGCTTTTACCGTCATGTTCGCCCCGTGAATCTTTTTTCTTATATAAGTATCAAGAGAAATCCCTTTCGTCTTTTCGGTGACGAAATATATCGTATTGTTTTCGTTAAAATATGTAATGACTCCGGCTATATGGTCCAGGGGATAAAGGGGAATGAGCTTTCTGGCTTCCCTTTCCATATCATCCCTCATCTGCTTAAATATACCTTCGTCACTTATCTTCTTTAACTTAACGCTTTTCTTATCTTCGTCTCTCGTGACGATCTCGGTGGGATAGAGCTCGAAGATCTCGACCGCCTGCTCTCTGAAAGTATCATAGGCATCATAGCGGATCATCGCACCGTCACAGTTTAAGATCTTCTCTATCCTGTATCTGTCCTGAAGTATTTCCATTTGTCTTCCTCTTGAAAAATGATTCCCCTTAATTTATCATATCTTTATATTATACTTATTTTTCTTCAAAAAACAAGTACGGGAGATACGACCTATGAATGAAGATAAAAAGAAAAAAAGCGTGCGCATCGCGGCTCTTTTCGGCGTCATACTCTTAGTGGCTCTCTACCTTCTTACTCTGATCTTTGCCATATTTGACTTTGACGGAAAAGGACAGCTTTTCAGGGCCTGCCTTTTTGCGACCATCGGAGTCCCGATCCTTATATGGATATATATCTGGCTCTACGGAGTCATCACGGGCAAAAAGACCATGTCCACAGTGGACTTTTTAAATGCTTCGGGCGAAAGCATCGCGTCCTATGAAGCGGGTGAAGCCGGCGCGACCGACGGGTCCGCCGAAACGGGTACAAAAGCCGCTACCGGCAAAGCCGACGACTAATAATAACAGCGCTCCTTAGATACCAAGGAGCGCCAGTTCATTTTCAACCTGTTCTTTATTTTCGAATAATATCGCTTTTATCCCGACTTTTTCGGCACCTTCGCAGTTTCTCTTTCTGTCATCCACAAAGACGCATTCCTCAGCCTTAAGATCATATCTGGATAAGAGCATCTCATATATCTCCCTCTCGGGCTTTATGAGCTTAACCTCGTATGATAATATGCCTCCGTCCGTATAGGGAATAAAATCAAGCGCTTCAGCGCATTCTATCTTCGCCTTTTCGGAAAAATTGGAGAGGTAATAAACTTTATATCCTTTGGCTTTAAAGCTCTGTATCCAGGGGATGGCATAGTCGAATTTCTTTATCATATCCTTAATGTCCTTTGCAATGAGTCTTATCTCCTCCTCGCATCCGGGATCGTTTGCTATAAAGCGCTTTATTATCTCTTCTTCGGGCACGGCTCCTCTGTCGAATTCATCCCATTCGTCGCTAAGGACCGTGGCCTTTATTATCCTTTCGTTCTTTTCCTTTGTAAATCCGAAGCTTGCAAAATATTCCTTCCAGCAAAAATCGGCAAGGACGTTTCCTATATCAAATATAATATTCTTTATCATTTTAAAGTACTCGTCCTGTATATGATATCGTCTCTGCTCGGACCGTTTGAGATCATGGTTATCGGATATCCGATCTGCTTCTCGATGAATTCAATATATTTCCTGCAGTTTTCGGGAAGCTCCTCATAGGTCTTTATACCCCTTATCTCACACTTCCATCCGGGGAGCGTCTCAAATACGGGCTTAGCTTTATCAAGGAGTCTCGTTACGGGGAAGTCGGTAGTTATTTCTCCGCCTAAATCATAAGCTGTACATACAGGGATCTCATCAAGATATCCGAGTACGTCAAGTACGGTAAATGCAACATCGGTAGTACCCTGGAGCCTGCAGCCGTATTTGCTCGCAACGCAGTCATACCAGCCGACTCTTCTCGGCCTTCCCGTGGTAGCTCCGTATTCGCCGCCGTCTCCTCCTCTTCTTCGAAGTTCATCAGCCTCATCTCCGTGAAGCTCGGATACGAACGCACCTGCTCCGACTGCCGAAGAATATGCCTTTGATACGGTAACGACCTGCTTTATCTCATAAGGAGGTATACCTGCTCCGATAGCTCCGTAGCCTGCGATCGGTGAAGAAGATGTGACCATGGGATAAATGCCGTGGTCGGGATCTTTTAAAGTACCGAGCTGGCCTTCCAGAAGGACTGTCTTTCCTTCTTTTAATGCCTTGTCAAGATAAAGGGAAACATCTCCCAGATAAGGACGTACAAGCTCTCTCCACTCAACTATCTGCTTAAAGAGAGCATCCTGATCTATGGGATCCGCATGATAGAGATTTACAAGGAGGACATCCTTTATCTCTGCGATACGCGCTATCTTTTCCTTTATCACATCATCGTCCTGGTAGAATTCGTTTATCTGCCAGCCGATCTTTGCAAACTTATCCGAATAAAAAGGCGCTATACCCGACTTCGTGGATCCGAAGCTCTTTCCGGCAAGCCTTGCCTCTTCCAAAGTATCAAAGAGAACGTGATAGGGCATCATTACCTGAACCCTGTCGGAGATCATTATTTTAGGAGCGGGAACGCCCTTGTCGGTAATCTCTTTAAGCTCGTTCATGAACTTTGTAATATCGAAAGCAACACCGTTTCCGATGATGTTCATTATATTCTGATGGAACACACCCGAAGGCATGGTATGAAGAGCAAATTTGCCGTAATTGTTTACTATGGTATGTCCGGCATTGGCTCCG
>DMCJ01000113.1 GCA_003446735.1 Lachnospiraceae bacterium
CGGGAACAAGGACTGCATCTTTCTCGCTTCCCTTTTCGATAAAGACCTTGGCTTCGATGCCTAAATATACATTTTCATCCGGAGAGTCTATCATGACTTCTCCGGTTATCGTGGAAACACCGCCGTTTGCGGCTGCTTTGGCCTCACGGTTTATCTTTGTAAGCGTTCCCTCATATTCGTTTCCGTTAAGATCTACGGTGGCCTTCATGCCTTCGCTTACATATTTAAGATCGTTCTTATTTATGTTGATAAGGACGCAGACCCTGTCCATGCTCTTTATGGTAAAAAGCTGCATGCCTTCGGTAACGCTCTGTCCGTCAGTTACCGCCGCCTCGGATACAAGGCCTCCGAAATCGGCAACTATGCCGGCTTTTGCCTTATCGATCTTTTCATGGATGCTTTCAACGCTTAAATCGTTTATCTGGTCTAATACCTGCTGCTGCTCCTTTTGCTTCGGAAGCGCGGGATTAAGCTCTCTTTGAGCCTCATACTGCTTTACAAGCGCCTTGTATTCGTTCATCTCGGCAGAACATGTCTCAACCGAGCCCGCAAGTGCTACATAGTCATACTGAGCCATCTTCTCCTGAAGGGGAGGGAGCTTTGCTTCCTCTTCTTCTATCATCCTGGCTATCTCGGGATTGGGATTGTCTTTCTTGTCTGCCTGCTGGATCTTAAGGGCATCCACCTTCTCCTTTATGGTCTCGTACTCGGTCTTTACCGCCATCGCCTCGGAGTATTCGCGGTTAGACATTTCAAGGCAGTATGACCAGTGGTCAAGGTATGCCTTTGCCTCGTTATATTTATTTTCATTATCCACGTAATCGGCATATTGCTTGTTGATACCGATTATCGTGGCATCGATACCAAGATCCTCGGCTTTAGCCTGTAATTCCGTGCTTCTTGCCTGCTCTTCAAGATCGGATACATCATATGTAACAAGCAGATCTCCCGCTTTTATGATATCTCCTTCTTTAAGGTTGACGCTTGAAAGCTTACCTGCCACAGGTGCGAAATATGTCTTTGTCTCGGCGGACTGGACCGTACCCGAGAAGCTCATCTTCTCTTCAACACTTCCCGTAAACGCCGTAGCCGTCTCAACTTCCATTCCCTTTGGCATGTTCATTACCATCGGGATGACTGTTGCTGCTATGCCTCCTGTTATGACAAGCACTATAATCAAGACCCATGGCCAGACTTTTTTCTTTTTCTTGGGCCCCGGCATCATAGCACCCTGTGCTATGGGCATGGCGCTTGCGGCAGGCTGGATCTGAGCCTTACCGCTTACCTTGATATCGGTATTTTCCTTTACTTTTTCATCTGCCTTTTCGGGCGCCTCATTAACCTTACTCTTCTCCTCTGCAGGGTCATCTTCCAAAAGATTCCTTCTTAATTCCTTCATGACTGCTCCTCGTTATAATAGTCGTCCTCTATATGTCCGTCGCTTATCCTTATGACTCTCTTTGCCTGATCCGCTATCCCGGGATCGTGGGTTATGAGAATTACCGTCCTGCCCTCTGCATGAAGCTCTTTTAATATCCTTATTATCTCCCTGCTCGAGGCGGTATCAAGGTTACCTGTAGGCTCATCCGCTAAGATCACGGGCGGCGCCTGTGCTATGGCCCTTGCTATCGCAACTCTTTGCTGCTGGCCTCCCGACATCTCCGAAGGTTTATGAGTCATTCTTTCATAAAGTCCTACCTTTGTAAGGGCGGCAACCGCAAGATCATGCCTTTTATGCTTTGGCACTCCCCTGTACAAAAGCGGAAGCTCCACATTTTCGACCGCCGTAAAACCGGCTATCAGGTTAAAGCCTTGGAAGATAAAGCCGATCTCTAAATTCCTTATATCCGAAAGCTCATCATCGGAAAGCCTCGATACATCCCTTCCGTTTAGGATATATCTTCCGAAAGTCGGCACATCAAGGCACCCAAGCATGTTCATAAGCGTTGATTTCCCGCTTCCGGACTGGCCTATTATGGCTACGAATTCTCCGGGATATATCGTAAGCGAAACGTGATCGAGTGCACGGACCTCATTTATCCCGGGATTATATATCTTACACATATCATCTATGCGTATCAGCGCGTCCATATCATCCCCCGCATCATTCCAAGTTTAGTTTTTTATCTATAAAGTATCTGGCAAGGAAGAACATCCCAACGCCCGCAGCACACATTAAAAGAAGCATAAGCACTCCGAATACGTTCATCATCGCGGGAGTTAAGTCATCAAAAAAGTTATCTGCCGTAATAAGGAAGCCGAATCTGAAAAACTGTCCGACTATCCTTAAGACAAATCTTATTCCGAATATAAGAACCAGCGCTACAATGAACTTTCCTTTCTTTGCAAGCTGGCCAAGGCCTACGCATACATACATATAAAGTGCTCTTACAAAAGGAAAAACAAGAGCCGTAAGTATACTGCAGATCACAAACGGAAGCCCCTTAACAAAATCGGGATCGTCAAATACCGCATTTATCTCAGCGGTAAGATCGGAAAGGCTTAATCCAATATCTTCCCCTACTCCAGCCACTATGCTTACTATAAGGGCAACGATACAGAGCGTTCCCGCAAGCGCGATCACATACTGCCATAGCACAGCCACAAGGAGCTTGGCCCCTATAAGCTCACCGCTCTTTACGGGAAGGGTATGCATAAGGTAACCCTGATCTGTAAAGAGGTTCTTATGATATCTCCAAACGAAGTAATACTGTGAGACAAGAAGCGAGCCGTAGAAGACGAAAAACGCAAGTCCGATATAGGAAAATACGATGCCTGCGGCATATCCGTTGTCATTCTGAAAAGCCCTGTCCCATGCTCCGAATAAGAACATGAAAACTCCGGCGAGTGTTGTAAGAGCCATTATGATAAGGCATACTGCAAATAA
>DMCJ01000047.1 GCA_003446735.1 Lachnospiraceae bacterium
ACAAGAAGCTGGTTAAGAGTCTGCTCTCTTTCATCATGGCCGCCGCCCATACCGGTACCACGACGTCTTGCAACCGCATCTATCTCATCAATAAAAACAATACAAGGTTTATTCTTCTTGGCGTCCTCGAATAAGTCTCTTACTCTGGATGCACCGACACCCACAAACATCTCAACAAAGTCGGAACCGGAGATGCTAAAGAAAGGAACTTTAGCTTCACCTGCAACCGCTCTGGCAAGAAGTGTCTTACCTGTTCCGGGAGGGCCCTCCAAAAGGATACCTTTGGGGATCCTTGCTCCGACCTTTGTAAATTTCTCTGGCTCTTTTAAGAACTGAACGATCTCCTCGAGATCTTCCTTTTCCTCATGAAGTCCGGCAACATCGGCAAAGGTCACCTGATTATCATCGCTCATATTAAGCTTGGCCCGGCTCTTTCCAAAGCTGACCGCACCTCCGGCGCCTCCAACGGCTCCTCCGGATATGATCGATATGAAAACAATACCAATTACCAGCATCATTATGGGAAGGATGATGGATCGAAACCAGGTATTCTGAGGAATGTTATTCATCAAAACGGGGATGTCATTGTCCTCTAAAAGCTCCTGCATCTCAAGGATGTCGGCTACATAAAGGACCCTCTCGTTCCCGTCTTTAAAGTAAATGTCAAGGGCACCCGAGGGCGTCTGTTCATTCGGGTTAATCTCAACCTGAAGAACCCTTCCTTTTACCACGTCCTCTTTGAACATGGCTCTTGTATATGCTTCCGATCTGCTTTTTGTATTCTCCAGATACACTGTGATTATCAGAAGAATTATTATCGGGATCAGAAAGACCGATAGATTGATCCTGCGTGTTTTCACGTGTTTCTCCTTAGATCTCCACTACTCCCACAAAAGGAAGATTGCGGTATTTTTGTGCGTAGTCGAGGCCGTAGCCCACTACGAATAAATCTTCTATCGTAAATCCGACATAGTCGGCTTCGATAGGTTTAACCCTTCTTGCGGGCTTATCCAAAAGCGCGCAGAGCTTTAAGCTCCTGGGGTTTCTCTTTTTAAGGTTTTCCATAAGGTAACTTAAAGTTCTTCCCGTATCAACGATATCCTCGATAACAAGAACGTGCCTGTCGGCGATATCCTCATCAAGATCCTTTAAGAGCTTGATATTTCCGCTGCTCTCGGAAGACATGCCGTAACTCTTTACGGCGATAAAATCAATGTTTATGGGAAGCTTTGTCCTCTTTGCCAGCTCACATGCAAAAAAAGCCGCTCCTCTTAACGTACATATGAAAAGAACTTCTTCTCCCGCATAATCCTTCTCGATCTGCGCCGCCATTTCCCTGATCCTGTTTTCGATCTTTTCTTCGCTGATAAGTTCGGTGATGTTTTCCTTCATGGCTTCTCTCCTTTTCTCGTGATGTATGTTTATTTATCCGCTTCTTCTGCCGAAACGATAAGCACTTCTTTGGTTTCATCCGAGATCTTGACTGCCGCGCTGATCCTGTGACCTACTATCCACAGAATGTGATCTCCGTCAGCGACAAGAGGGATCTGATCTCTTTCGGATCTCGAGATCTTTTCTTCTATAAAATAATCTTTTAATCTCTTTTTATGCAGGTTTCCTTTATCATCCTCAAAGAAGATATAGTCGCCGGGACGCCTTGTCCTGACTTCGGGCTGCCTACCTATTTTATCATAATCAAGCCATTTCGTATACCGCGAATCGGGAATACCGTCTAAATCTTTTCTTAAAAAAATCGAAAATCTTATGTTGCGTGCTACCGACCGACTGACCGGCTCTGCTCTTTTAACACTGATACTGCTCTGGTCACAATATCCTGTAAGACCATAGGGAAGTGAGATCTGCCCGCCGTTTCTGTTGTTCATCAATTTCAGAAGATCCCCGGCATGTTTATGCGTGATATCCTTTTTGTGGCCGCCGGCCTTACATATCATTTCATATAATACGCTCTGCTGCATAAACGGATGAAGCTTTGCTATTTCTTTTTTATCTGCACTTAATGATCCGTTTTCATCTCTGACAACTGCCTCAAAGGCCTTGGCCGTTTCGTTTTCTATATAATCAGAGGCTGCTGCCAGACGCTCCGCGGTTTCCGCGATCTTCTCTGCACTTTTGCCGTGCACTTTATCAGCCTCGGGCAGGATGTTATGCCTTATCCTGTTCCTCGAATACGTAACATCATAATTGCTCTCATCTGTAACGAAAGAAAGACCCCTCTCCTTAACATATGAAAGGATATCCTCCTTTGTCGCAAATAAAAGAGGTCTTATATAGATGCCGTTTTTCGGCCGCATTCCCGAAAGGCCTTTTAATTCGCTTCCTCTGAACAGATTGAAAAGAACGGTCTCCGCCTGATCGTCCCTGTGATGCGCAAGCGCGATCCTTACGTCTCTATCTCTTTCCTGCCCGCTTTCCCGGCTTTTTTTCTCGTAAATGTGTGCAGCTTCCTCGTTAAGCGCTTCGTAACGCAGCGCTCTTGCGGCTTCTTCTACGCCCAGTCCCTTCTCTTTCGCATAACCCGGAACGTCAAGTTTTTTTACTTGACAGGGAACGCCGAATTTCTCACAAATATTTTTTACAAATACTTCTTCCTCATCCGACTCTTTCCTGATCCCGTGATTGATGTGGACTGCACTCAACTCGAAACCTTTTGCATCTTCTTCCCTGAGTCTTTTTAAAAGTTCAAGAAGGCATACCGAATCGGCCCCTCCGGAAAGAGCGACTATCACATGCCCTACTTTGTCTAGAAGCCCGTTTTCTTCTATATAGTTTTTAAATTCTTTATTAATATAGAACCCCATCATAGTATTTAAGAAGAAGGTCAACGACGCCGTCGTAGGAGTTTTCGGCAAGGACTTTCTTTTGGGTACTCCACCCTTTGTCGGAGACGGTCTTTGCGGTGTCCGAAAGATCCTCCATCGGATGGCTGTCCTGCTCGTAGCGTTTTAGCGCATCGGCATTTGCCTTTTTTATGTCTTTTATTATGAGCTCATCAAGAGCCGGCTGCTTAATGTATATATCGTATGCCTCCTGCGGATCATATTCCCGGGTAAGAAGGGACTGATAAGCCTTATCGACATAGGAATAAATATATATCATCCCGGAATATCTTACAAAATCATCTTTTGATCCGGTGCACGAAAGGTAAGCCAGGAAATTGGCTTCATTTTCTTTATAATAACCCTGATGGTGACTCGATTCGTGTGCAAAGAGCGATGGATAATAAAGATCGGAGATATACCTGTTGTAAGTGATCTCCATGGTATACGGATAAGTGTATCCCCCGATGTTCATCCAGTCAAGGACATCGGAGCAAAGCGCCTCCTTCATCGGCGGATAATATCCTTCAAGGCGCGGGTATTCATCCGACAGAGCTTTCATCGCATCGGTGACGCTGTCAAATACCTCATCCTTATCTTCATAGATCAGATTTCCGTCTTCATCGCGGTCAACCTTTTGAGCCTGTCTGTTTAATTCATCCGTGATGTGGTTTCTGAGTATTTCCACCTCTTTAAGCGAATATTCCTTTTTATCCTCATCTCCCTTTCCGAGGACAGATCCGCTAAACGGGATGACCCAGGTTATGATATATATCACCAGGATTGAAATAAAAGTAGAAAGCAGACTCTTAAAATGTCTCTTTACCGTCTCGATAAAGGCCTCGTTCTTGTGGAAGAATATAAGGGCTATAAGAAACACGACCGACAAAACGATCATAAAAGCCCATATATACATCATTATCTCGCCTATGGCAAAGGGAATGCGGGCAAAAAGCCTTCCGAAGATATCAGCGATCTTCGGATAGAACGTATCGGTATACCGGTCGGCAAGCGCCGTAAGCACAGGAGTAAGCTCATCAATATCCATTTATTCCCTCCTGCGTGTCGATGATAAGTACACAGTCGGGGAGAACCTGCTGCAAAAGTGATTTCATAACGCTTTCTTTAACGGCGATGCATCCTGCCCCGCCCGTCGGCGTACAGTGAAGGAATATCGCAGAGCCCGCGCCCGGAGTACATGCCGAATTGTAATCTATGGCAAGAGCGTAGTTATAGGAAGATCCCGAGTGTGAAAGATCCTCTGCGCTGTTCCAGTCTTTTTGTACTTCGCTCGTTTTAACGAATTTATTGTAGTAAGCGGATTTCGAGTCATCTACCCAGAAGCAGGTTGAATCTACTTTGGTATAGGCGATCTGGCTTCCCGGATTATCTTTAGTACCGAATGCTCTTGTAAAATGATATTTTCCTTTCGGGGTTTTCCTGTCGCCCTCTTTTGTCTTTCCTATGCCGTTACTTCCGATCGACGCAGATGCGGATAGTGCCTTTTCAAAATATCCGTCTGCGTTTTTATTGTATAAAGTAAGCGTCGCACTGCTACCCGAAGCTACAACAGTCATTATCTGGGAAGCACTTTCCGCTACTTTTAAATTATTGATGGGATCAATGTCTGCCGGCTCTTTTTCAACAGCTGCTTCCGGCTCGTTAACGGGACTTTCTTCCGTTTCCGTATTTGTATCAGCGTCCGTTGTTTCAATGTCATCTTTTGGATCCGGATCTTCCGCCGCTCCTACGGAGAATGTGATATCATCTGATGGATCATCCGACGCTGTTTCCTCTTTACTTTCGGCAGATGCCGACACTGTCGTAGCACTTTCGGTATCAGCAGGATCAGCAGGATCGGCAGATACAACGGCCTCGCTGCCGGGATCGGATGAAACGGGCGCAGTATCTGTGACCTCCGGGGAATTCTTTCCGCAGGCAGTCAGTAGCATTATTACAAATATCAGACATATTATTTTACTTTTCATTAAGACTCTCATCATAGATTCATAATACCGCATAATCGAGAATGTGTGACAGCGTACCTGGCACCGTGTCACATTCATAATACCGCATAATCGAGAAAAAGGCCATTAAAAATAAGGATAGAAAAGACTAACTTTTCTCTTTACGCGGTCTGAACTGTTTGTTATAATGTAGAACGTCGGTAGAGGGGACCGATTTATTTTGTATGCTCTGATGGAGAGAATGATCGATGCCTAAATTCAGTGTCAAAAAACCTTTTACCGTATTCGTAGCCGTTGTGGCTATCCTTGTTCTGGGTGTAGTCGCTTACACCAAAATGACTCCCGATCTTATGCCGAATATGAACCTGCCCTATGTCCTTGTCATGACATCGGCTCCCGGTTCAACTCCGGAAAAAGTCGAAACGAGCATAACCAGGCCTTTGGAGCAGAGCTTCGCCACTTTAGATAAGATAAAATCCATCCGGTCGGTCTCAAACGAGAATTATTCCGTCATCACTCTTGAATTTTCCGAAGATGTCAATATGGACACGATCTCCGTAGATATCCTCCAGAATGTGGATCAGGTATCCGCATCCTTTGAAGAGACCGTAGGAACTCCCTATATCTTAAAGATCAATCCCTCACTTCTTCCCGTTGCAGTTACCGCTGTCGGCATGGAAGGGATGGATACCGCGGAACTTTCAGATTTCATGGAAGAGAATATCATCCCCAAGCTTGAAGGTATCGAAGGTGTGGCAAACACCGATGCTTCGGGACTTGTCGATACAAAGGTAAATGTCGTCATCGATCAGGATAAGATTGATAAAGTAAATGATAAGATCTACGCTGCGCTTGATAAGAAATTCGACGAAGCAAAAGAAGAGATCGACGAAAATCAGGCCAAGTTAGATGATAAAAAGCGCGAGGTCGAATCCGGAAAAAGCAAATTAAGTGCCGGAAAAAACGAGCTTGCCGAGCAGACTTCGGACGCTCAGGCCAAGATCGCCGGTGGAACGATCGAGCTTTTAAACGGAAGGATCGAGCTCGAGAAACAGATGAACCTTCTTAATGAAAAGAAGACAGAGCTCACCAACACAAAGAATACCCTGACAAACGTCCAGAAATCCGTTAATGATGCGACCGCTGCCAAGGAAGCCCTTAATACCGGGATAAACGGACTAAAGGAAGCAAAGGCCGCCCTTGCCCAGATAGATGAGCAGGAAAAGGCCGCAATGGCCGCATTTAACGCACAGATCGATGCGATAAAATCAAATGATTCCATGGACGATGCTTCAAAAGAAGCTGCCATAGCCGCCATTACCTCAAGCGAACAATATACACAGGCTACTGCTGCCTTCAGTGCCGCAAGAGCACAGATAAACGCACAGCTTTCCGCAGCCGGCACTTCGGCCGACCAGATAGATGCCACGATCGCCCAGTATGAACAACAGGTCGCTCAGATCGATGCAGGCCTTAAGACGATCGATGACCAGCTCGCTGCCCAGAATATGAAACGCGAAGACATTCCCGCTGCCATGGAAGAGATCGATAAAGGCCTCGGCCAGATAGAAAGCGGCCTTGCCCAGATGACGGCTGCCCTTACGCAGATAGGCGCTGCGGGAGATCAGATCTCCGAAGGTCAGAAACAGCTCGATGCACAAAGGACCCTCGGCATTCTTCAGATAAGCGAGATGACATCAGCCCTTTTAGTCGGCGAGTCCCAGCTGGCTCTTGCAAATCAGCAGCTTGAAGCAGGTGTTGAGCAGTACGAGCAAACGAAAGAAGATGCCTATAAACAGGCAAATATGAAAGAGATCATCACAATGGATATGGTCTCCCAGGTGCTTTCAGCCGAGAACTTTGCAATGCCCGCCGGTTATATTTCCGAAGACGGGACCGATTATCTCGTAAACGTCGGCGATAAGATAACCGACGAAGACGAGATCTCCGACCTTATGATCGCAGATCTTAAGATGGACGACCTTGATCCCGTCTATCTTAAGGACGTAGCCGAAGTGTTCATCACGGATAATTCCGATGAGGTCTATGCAAATATAGACGGAACAAACGGCGTTATCATCACATTTACCAAGCAGTCCACCTATGCTACTGCCGCTGTATCAAACAGCATACGCGAAAAACTGGATGACCTTACAGAGCAATATCCCGGCTTCCATTATGCGATGATGATGGACCAGGGCGATTATATCTACCTTATAGTCAATTCGATCTTAAAGAGCCTCCTCTTCGGAGCGATCTTTGCGATCCTGATTCTCTTTGTCTTCCTTAAGGATCTAAGGCCGACTTTCATAACCTTATGTTCCATCCCGGTAAGCGTTATCTTCGCCGTAGTACTCATGTACTTCTCCGGCGTTACGATCAATATGATTTCTCTTTCCGGACTTGCAATAGCAGTCGGCATGCTCGTGGATAACTCTGTCGTTGTTATCGAGAATACTTTCAGGCTCATAGGAAAAGGCGAGAGCGCCGTTAAAGCCGCCGTTGCGGGAGCTTCCCAGGTTGCCGGCGCGATAGTTTCCTCAACGCTTACGACCATCTGCGTTTTCCTTCCCATCGTTTTCGTGGAAGGCATCACAAAACAGATATTTACGGATCTGGCTCTGACCATGACTTACTCGCTCCTTGCCAGCCTCGTTATCGCGCTTACTCTGGTACCGGCCATGTCACAGGGACTTCTTAAGAATGTAAACGAGAAACCCGACAGGTTTTTAAACCATATGCTTAACTTATATGAAAAGGTATTGACTCTGGCTCTTAAATTTAAACCCGTAACGCTCCTTATCGCGCTTGCCCTTCTTGTGGTAAGTACGATCCTGATACTGGCAAGAGGCTATATCTTCATGCCTTCCATGTCCGGAAATCAGGTCACAGCTTCCGTAACTTTAGAGGAAGGCGCTACACTTGCAGACCTCAGGGAAAAAACGGATAAGATCGTCGACGATATAAGAAAGATGGATAATATAATAAACGTCGGTGCCATGGCATCGGGAAGCAATTCATCTTCCTCCATCTTAAACGGTTCTTCTTCCGGCGGACCCTCCGCAGACATTTATATCATGCTCTCGGAAGATGAGAAAACAGATACAAATGCGATGGCTGAAGACATCGTCGCTTTAGGCGATAAATATGACTGCACCGTGGAAGCGAGCGGAGATATGATGGGAGGCTTTTCGCAGCTTATAGGCGGCGAGGGCATAACGATACATCTCTTCGGTGAAGATCTTGAGACCATGCAGAAGACAGCGGCCGATGTGGCAGAGATATTAAAGAGCGTAAGAGGTACGGCTAATGTTTCGGACGGACTCGAAGAGACCGATCCCGCGATAAAAGTTACCGTTGATAAAGAAAAGGCCATGGCGGACGGACTTACCGTTGCTCAGGTATTTATGGAATTATCTTCAGCCCTTACCGAGGAAAAGAACGCCACCAATATAATGATGGACGACGGAACCGATTATGATGTCATAGTCAAAAAGGGTGAAGACGGAGACTTTACGAGAAACGACCTCCGTAAGTTGACATTTAAGGTCAAAGACCGCGAAGGGGAAGAGAAAGAAGTAAAACTCACCGATATCGCTACGATAAGCGATACCGAAGCTCTTCAGTCCATCAGGAGAATGGATCAGAAGAGATATATCGATATCACATCCGACATAGCAGACGGATATAACGTTACCCTGGTAACCGATGATGCGATAGATACCCTTTCCAAATATCAGCTTGCTCCGGGAATGAGCATTGAATTCGAGGGTGCGAACGAATCCATAATGAAAGCCTTAAAGGATCTCGTTCTTATGATCCTTCTGGGCATCGTGCTTGTATACCTTGTAATGGTGGCCCAGTTCCAGTCGCTTAAATCCCCTTTTATCGTCATGTTCACGATCCCGCTCGCATTTACCGGCGGTTTCCTTGCCCTTCTTATAACGGGAATGGAGATAAGTGTCGTATCCATGATGGGATTCGTAATGCTCACCGGTATCATTGTTAATAACGGTATCGTTTTAGTTGATTTTATCAATCAGCTTCGTATGGACGGATATGAAAAAACAGAGGCTTTAATAGAAGCCGGGCGCACCAGAATGCGCCCGATCCTTATGACAACAGTCACTACCATATTAGGTCTTATCGTAATGGCTTTAGGTACGCAGACCGGAAGCGAAATGATGCAACCGGTAGCCATTGTCTGCATCGGCGGCCTTGCATATGCCACCCTTATGACACTTATCGTCATCCCCGTTTTATATGATATCTTTAACAAGGGCGATATCAGGGTCGTACGTGACGAAGACCTCGAACTTATCGAATAAAATCTTTATCAGTTCTGTCCGTAATAAGCATTGGCACCGTGTTTACGGTAATAATGCTTATCCTGAAGCTCCTGAGGAGCCGGCTTAACGGAAGGATTTATAAGCTCGGTCCGAAATGCCATCTTGGCAACTTCCTCAACAACCACAGCCGAATGAACCGAATCTTCGGCATTCTTTCCCCATGCAAATACTCCGTGATTCTTGCATAAAGCGGCCGGGGTTGCCATGGGGTCTTTGTTTAATCTCTTAAATTCATTGACGATAAGGTGTCCCGTATTTTCCTCATAGGCATCCTCGATCTCTTCGGCCGTAAGGCATCTGAGGCAGGGTATGTCACCGTAGAAATAGTCCGCGTGGGTAGTTCCGTAGCAGGGGATGTCCCTTCCTGCCTGAGCCCAGCTCGTTGCATAAGACGAATGTGTGTGTACCACTCCTCCGACTTCCGGAAAGGCCTTATAGATCTCAAGATGCGTGGCCGTATCGGACGAAGGTCTGTATTTTCCTTCCACCACCTTTCCCGTAAGATCGAGAACAACCATATCCTCGGGCTTTAATTTATCATATTCCACTCCGCTGGGTTTAATGACAAAGAGACCGCTCTCTCTGTCTATCCCGCTGACATTTCCCCAGGTAAAAGTGATGAGCTTGTAGGCGGGGAGCATCATGTTTGCTTCATATACCTGTTTCTTTAATTCTTCTAACATAGATCTCTCCTTGTATCACATCTCAACGGCTGCTTTTTCAACAGGCAGGCCTTTTCTGTATTTTTCCATGAATGCTTCAAATCCTTCCACATCCTTAGGATCGGGAGCTATCTTGCTTCCCTTGTTTCCTGCAAAGATCACATTGGTCAGATAGTCTCCTAAGGACTGACCGTCCTTCTTGCCTGTCATATATGCGCTAAGAAGTGCCATTCCCCATGCACCGCCTTCGCCTGCTGTCTCCATAACGGAAACGGGGGCGTTTATTGCTGCTGCCGCAAAGCTCTGGCCGACTTTCTCTGTCTTAAAATATCCGCCGTGTCCGAGCATCTCGTCGATCGCAACATTCTCCTGCTTAAAGAGGATATCAAGACCGATCTTTAATGTTGCAAATGCGGAATATAAATGTGTCCTCATAATGTTGGGAAGCGTGAACTTATCCCCGGCAGTCCTTACAAATAAAGGAGCACCTTCTGCAAATCCCGTTACCGGCTCGCCGGATACATAGTTATAGGAAAGCAGTCCGCCGCAGTCGGGATCACCCTTTAATGCTACGGAATAAAGCTTTGTATAAAGCTCGTTCATATCGGGAGTCTGTCCCATGAGTTCATAGAATTCCTTAAACATATTTACCCATGCATTGATATCGGAAGTACAGTTGTTGCAATGTACCATTCCGACAAGAGCACCGTCGGGAGTCGTAACGAGGTCGATCTCGGGATAAACCTTGCTTAAGTCTTTTTCAAGAACTACCATCGCAAATATCGAAGTTCCGGCTGAGATATTACCCGTACGCTTTGCTACACTGTTGGTCGCAACCATTCCCGTTCCCGCATCTCCTTCGGGAGGAGCGAGAGGTATACCCGCCTTGAGGCTTCCGGTTTCATCAAGGAGCTTTGCGCCCTCTTCCGTAAGAGTGCCCGCATCTTCACCTGCCGAGAGGATCTTGGGAAGGATATCCTTAAGTTTCCAGGAATAGCCTTTACCGGCTACAAGCTCATCAAACTTTGTGATCATCTTTTCATCATAATTGCCCGTATTTATATCTATGGGGAACATTCCCGACGCATCGCCCACACCAAGGACCTTTTTCCCGGTCAGCTTCCAGTGGATGTAGCCTGCAAGAGTCGTAAAGAATGCAACATCCGGCACATGATCCTCACCGTTTAATATGGCCTGATATAAGTGAGAGATGCTCCATCTCTGAGGGATGTTATAGTTAAATGCTTCGGTCAGTTTTCCGGCCGCTTCCTCGGTTATGGTATTTCTCCATGTCCTGAAAGGAACAAGGAGTTCATCATTTTTATCGAAAGCAAGATATCCGTGCATCATGGCCGAAAAGCCCATGGATGCAAATGATGTTACATTAACATCATATTTAGCCTTAATATCCGAAACAAGGTCCTTATAGCAATCCCTGAGTCCATCCCAGATATCTTCTTTTGAATAAGTCCAGATGCCGTTCTCAAAGCGGTTCTCCCATCCGTGTCCGCCCGTGGCGAGGACATTTCCGGCTTCGTCAATCACAACTGCCTTGATCCTCGTGGAACCGAACTCGATACCGAGTATGCTCTTTCCGTCTTCAATGAGTTTTTTACTGTCCATTTTCATCCTCCCTGTTTTATTTTCCAAGTATCTTAACAGCATAACCTTTGCCGTCTACTTCTATGTTTTTGACTGAAGTCTCGCCGCTGAATATATCTTCATCCACATATTCGTATTTATCCGGAGCTTCGTTTTTTTCAAGACTGCTGATTATGTTTTCCACTCTTTTCCCGTGAAGCGGATTACATTCTCCTA
>DMCJ01000152.1 GCA_003446735.1 Lachnospiraceae bacterium
AGATAAATGAGAAATTTAAGGAATTCAGTGAAGGTGCTACAGAAAAAGCAGCCGATGTATTAAATGTTCCGGTTCCCGAAGAAGATGAGGAAGAAGAGGAGAAAGATGACGGCTTAAAACTCGAGATAGATATTCTCCCCGGACTCTTTAGCGTGGAACTCGAGGCTGTTCCGATCTATTCGCTCAAAATGGGCGGAAATATTGATATTGGGGATACGTTAAAGCGTTTTACCTTCGGAGTAAATGCAAAAGGAGAGCTGGGGCTTGAGCTTAAGGCCGCTGCTATAGTTGGTAATGCCATTTTGGCGCTTACCGGAGAGGTTGGAGCCGGAGGAAAACTGACCGGAGGAATGGGAGATGGTAAATTCGCTCAGATTACCGGCTTTACCGTGAAAGTCGTAAACCGAGACAAGGATATGACATTAAGACAGGAAGGAGATGCCGGCCTGGATCTTATGGTAAACTTAAATCTGTTCCTTGAAGGGGGGATTTCGGTAGGATCCGAGATCATAGGCTGGGAGAAGGAACTTATTTCAGGTAAAGTTGAAGGAACAGCCGCATCACTATTACTTACCGGAAAGATAAATAAACACGGAAAGCTCCTTTCCTTAAACGGCTGGGATCTAAGTAATGTGAACATCACTACGGCTCTTTTGGATCAGGCAAAGTCAAAGGCTATGGAAATGTCATTTGCCAAGGTTGATAATATCGGCGGAGTCGAGGACTTCCTTGAAGATAGTGTGGGCAGGGAAGAACAGCTCAAAAAACTTGATGAGGTTTTTAGCCAGCTTGATTCAAAAATAAACAAGACCGAAGCCATGATCTTTTCAAAGGATGCCAACAGCGCAAATAAAAAGCTCGTGGGTGAATTTGAAAAACTGTGGAAACAGTATGATGCGATGATCAGACTCTCTAAAGAAGATGTAGAAAGACTTGATAATATGATCAGGGAATATCCCGAGATCGCAGACATAAAGAAGAGTCTTGGTGCGATACGTAAATCGAAGGAAAAGAGGGATAAAAGATTAAGTGCCCTTGAAAAATATAAGCAGGAAAAACAGACCGGGCTTGAACTTGGAACAACTACCAGGGAACGTGTCCTTGCTTATTACAATGAATTATCCGGCGGAGGAAGCGGATATGCCAGAGAAGATGCTGCCAATCTGAAAAAAGCAGCGCAGGACCAGTATTACAATAAGAATGCGATCTTAGCTTATGAAAGCGAAAGGATAGGCGCTAAAAGAAAGGTAAGACAGGATCGTATCGATGCCCTTGAGGAAGCCCTTTCGAAGAATCCGGATATGAGCGGAACCGAATTTTTGAATGTGTACAGAAAAGTGCGCGGCAAAGGAAAGGGTATCGAAAAGCATATACTCGAACAGGCGGTTTCTATGGGGATCGTTACTCCAGAAGTCATGAAAAGAGAGATGGGAGGATATGAGAAACGAAGGATAGCATTTACAAAGGCTCCGAAGCTTAAACCGTTTGTAAAGGCAAATGAGACCAAAAGCGTAGTTACCGAATTTGATCAGGAATTTAATCTTGCCGCACAGAAAGCAGATAAGGATATGTGGACTTCCTTTATCTTAAAAAAATGTAAGGCAGAAGATCTTATCCGGTATGAAAGAATGCGTAATATCGAGAAGAAGGGAAAGGATAAGGTCAAAACCGATGAGGTCATCGCGGAGCTTAAGGATATAAGACGAAAATACAATGCCGAGGTCGATCCCGAGAAAAAGAAAGATCTCCTTCAGACGGGAAGAAACGTATTTAATGATAAGCGCGTAGACGAGGAAGTCGCAATGGGACTGTTCTCGCCTAAGAACAGATATAAAACGCTTACTTCGGATCAGCTCAGAACGCAGATCGAAAAGGCCGGCAAACTTGAGGACTTTATAGATCGAAGCGAGGCCGGCTCTAAGATAGAGACTCTTAAAGGAAGTGACGAGGGCCTTAAGACAACCGAACTTAAAGATGAAGATAACATCAAGATATACAAGAAATACCTGGACTATGTTATCGGTAATAACGTATACGGAAGCAGCGTCTTTTCAATAGACAGGATAATAAATTATGAGAGAACACGGAGAGAAAAGGCCTTCAGAGAAAAGACAAAGCTCAAGCATGATGAGAGGATAGAATTCCTTACCTCGGAGAGCAGCCGTATTGCGGATCTTTCGATCGTAGAGGGAGAAGAGGGATCTCAGAAGGAAAAAGAAAATGCCATCAGAATGTATCTTACCGGCGAAAGGCCTTTAGGTTATCAGAAGAAAAACCTTGAGATAGGAAAAGGGAAAAAAATAAATGATAACGGAGAGATAAGAACTGATGTGGACAGCGCATCCGGATATCTTGATGAACTTAAGGATCTTTCACTTACTCCGCCTGATGCGGCAGGTATGATAGCTGCATTACGATGGAATGAAGAAAATGCATTTGCCGCCACAAAGCTCGAGACTGCTTCTAAAGAAGTATCCCTTCTTAAGGGAGGAAGGGCGAAAGAAGTATTTAATAAATGGCGCAAAAACACCAAAAAGAAACTGGTGTCCGAAGAAGTTCTCGGGGAAGGACTTGAGGCCGTAACCATAGATAATTACAGTCTTGATGATATGATCAATTATCTTTCTTTTGACGCCGGCGGAAAGCATTTTGAACGATTCAGCGACTTAAGTGATATGCTTGATGCAGGAAAGAGCGAGGAGGAAATAAAGACATATTACAAAGAGCAGTTAAAAGGCGGAGACAGATTTTCGTCGTATGCGGCCACAAACGCCGACGCCCTTGGCTCGGGAACCGTTTCCCCTGCGTCCTTTATGGAATTCATTTCCAGTGATGAATTTATCGCAGAACTTAAAGACAGATCCAAAAAGCACTGGAACCGTATCGAAATGATAGAAAAGAGCGGTACGGATGAGGAGTCTGTTAATAAGCTTGTTAAGGATTATACCGACGGCGGAGCCGAAAGATTCAGGACCCTGTTCTTTGAGCAGGCCTTAGAAACGGGCAGGCTGACCCCGCAGATGGTAATGCAGTTCGAAAAGGATAAGGCGGAAGTCGGAAGCAGAAGGCATCAGGCCAGATATGAAGCTGTTGGTAGAGCTGAGAGCGATGAAGAAGCCAGACGTATCTATGAAAGCGATGAGTTTTTGGGCGGAGCCGGATTTATGCGAAGTGTTGATAAGAATACCGATGAGCGCATAAAGTCGATCCTTAATTCAAGAAGCGGAGCGGATGAGCTTGAGAGCATAGTGGCATATGAGAATAAGCGCAGGACTTTCTGGGCAGACCTCGAGGATAAGCTGCTTGGTCCTGTAAAAAAGCTTGAAGAGAGAAAAGAAAAGCTTAATGAAATAATAGATAATGCAACCCAAAAGATAAGTGCCATAGACCAGAATATGGATATCTTAAAGAGCGGCACTAAGGACCTTGCTCAGGCCAAAGCGGCTGTTAAAAAGGCCGATAAAAACATAGACGCCTCGATCAGAACCGAGGAGAGTGTTCGTGAGATCGACAAGGCTATTACCAAAAATAAGGAAGAAATAAAGAAGAATCAGCAGGAGAGAGCGCGTCTTGTGACCGAAGTAAATCAGGAGATGAAGAAGGCTGAAGATGCACAGGCTGCATCTGCTGCCACCGGAGAATTGATAAATGAAGCTGTATAGTAAGCCGTTTTCGGATGTTAATGAAGAGATAGATGCCTGGATGGGCTTTGTCGATTCGTTACTTACGGAAATGCTGATCATAAGAGGATCTAAGGAAAGAACAGGATTTTATACTGTAGGTCAAAGGTTATCTTCGGATAAGATAGCTGATGGCCTTTTGCCCGTCGAAGGTAAAAACGTTCCATTAGAAGAGTTTCTGACCGTATATGAAGATCTTCTTGATAACGGTGATGCAATGTCGAAAGGGATCGCTTTTCCGATGTGGAATCTTTTCAGATCATCTTTTCTTGACGACTGCGAGAGGCTTGCATTTATTTTAGCTCTTTCCGCGGATCTTAACAGGAAATACGAGCAGATATTTGATGCCTTGTCAGGAGACAGTTCAGGGACGGGACGACCTACCATAGGACTTGTGATCGATATCTGTTCTCTTATATTTGATAAAGAGGATATCGATACTTCAAGATTATTAAACAATGATACTCTCTTTCGAAGGCTGATCCTTAAAAGATCGCAGTACAGGGGAAGCATGATGGGAGAGGAGATAAGCTTAAGAAGATCCGTGATCATGCTCCTTATGGGAAATGAAGATGATCTTACGAGGGCAGCAGGATCGGTGAATTATATCCTTCCTTCGGATGAGGAAGAAAAAATGATATCCCCCGGGATATTTAAAGAGCTGAAGATGATCTCCGAAAGCAGCGAAAGAGCGTTGATATGCCTTAAGGGAAAACGCGGTATGGGCAAGAGGTTTTTACTTACGCGCCTTGCGAAGTTAAACGGTGTCGGAGTCATAAGGATAAATCTGTCATTGCTCCTTACCTTAAATCCCGAGATGGTTCATGATATCTTAGAAGAGATCGCACTTAAGTATCTTCTTTTCAGCGACATGATATATCTGGATGCGACGGGAGCGGGAAAGCCGGATGAAGAAAAGTTCAAGCAGGTGATAATGCTCCTTAAGCAATATGTCTATCATATATATATAGGTGTTGACGGCGATCTTCCGGGAGATATAGCATCGGATGCACTTACCTTTATACTTG
>DMCJ01000201.1 GCA_003446735.1 Lachnospiraceae bacterium
TGTCTGTATATCGTTGCTTTACTTATGGTCGCTCCGTTTTCTTCAAAGTACGAACATACGTCGCTTGCGGTAATATGAACTCCGGGTATGGTCTTAAGATAATCAAGCAGCAGGCCATGCTGCCTTGTTTTGTATTTTAATTTCTGATTCATGTTTTATTGTTCTTCCTTTTGATCGTGATCAGTGAATGATATGAGAATCATTCTCAAATATAGCGGTATATGATCATTTTGTCAAGAGATTTGAGAAAGAATCTCATTTTTGGGCATCCGGGAAGATTTGATGTAAAATTGACGTGGGTCAGAATAAAAATATCGAAATTCGATAAAAATATATTGACAAGAGTGAAAGTGGGTGGTATAGTGCTTACAAAAGAGCTTACAAAAGAAAGCCGCTGCGGTTTAAAGTGGTTACCGGTGGCTTAAGAGCAGGAGGTTATTATGAAACAGAAAGAACTCGCTTTTTGGCTTAAGTTTATACTTATTGGAGCTGCTGTATGCGGAGCTATCATTTATCTTATGGTGATACCGCATCTTACGGATTATCTTGTAAGGCAGGATTCGATGCTTGAGAGAAACGTTATGCCCTGGCTTGTTATGATATGGGTTTCGGCGATCCCCTGCTATGCGGTGCTTTTTCTTGGCTGGCTAGTGTCGGACAATATAGGAAAGGACAGATCGTTCTGCGAGGCCAATGCGAAGTATTTAAAGTGGATGTCCTATATGGCGATGACCGATGTGATCTATTTCTTTGCGGTAAACGGGATCTTTCTGGTAAACGATATGTCTCATCCTTTTGTGATGGGGATCGTGCTTCTCATATGTTTTGTCGGCACGGCGTTTTCGGTATGCGCGGCGGCGCTGTCGCATCTGGTGATGAAGGCTTCCGAGATCCAGGAAGAAAACGAGCTTACTATCTGACGGGCGGTGATCAAAATGGGAAGAAATAAGAACGATCTTGAGAATATAGAAGAAGTCGAAGTAAACGGACACCTGGTCTTTAATATTGATGTCATGCTCGCAAAGCGGAAGATGAGCGTTGGCGAGCTTGCGGCAAGAGTGGGGATCACTCCCGCGAATATGTCCATATTAAAGACGGGAAAGGCAAAGGCGATAAAGGTTAATACGATAGTAAAGATGTGCGAGATCCTTGACTGTCAGCCGGGTGATCTTTTTGAATATGTAAGGGAGGATAGATAAAATGGAAAATGATAATAAAAAGGAATATATAAAGCGGCTCATGCTCTGCTTATGCTATGCGCTGTTTTATACATTCTGTCTTTATAAAAATCACAGGGGCATAACCTATCCTTTCTTTTCTGCAGCTACGATCATTTCGTACGTCCTTGTTTCAAAAGCGATGGGTAAAAAGATAAAGAAGCTTTCCTATGCTTTTATGATATTTATCATGCTCTTATCGGTACATGTATTTACGACGACGAGTGAGCCGCTCATCGTATTTGACAAGATCTTTGTTTTTGCGCTCTTTTTCATAATGTTTCTTTATGATAATTATGATGACAGCTCGTGGGATGTGTCGAGGTATTTCCTTGCGATAATGGCAACGATCTTTTCATCGATACAGTTTGCTTTTGATCCGATCATCGACGGCCGGAATATAAAAATAGATATGAAAATAAAAGCAGAAACCGCAAACGCTGCGGAAACCGGCGAAAAGGCGGGCAAGGGTACGATAGGATATGTATTCTTGGGACTTGCGATAGCAGTACCGATCCTTTGCATAGTGCTTCCGCTTCTTGCTTCTTCGGATGCAGTATTTTCTAACTTTTTATCTTCGATATACGATCTTGAATTTGATGCGGATGTGGTGGGAGTCTTATTTACGATATTGTTCATCTTTGTAGCCGGATATGCGCTTATAAAGAGGCTGTATCATAAGGAATACTGGCTTAACGAGCCGGTTACGGATAAGAGAGTGCATACTCCCGTTGTGGCGATAACGATAAGTGCGGTCCTTTTAGTCTTTTACGTGATCTATTCGGGAATACAGATCATCTACCTTTTCCTTGGGTTCGGAACGCTTCCCGATGATTACACCTATGCGGAATATGCACATGAAGGATTCTTCCAGCTTGTATTTGTCTGCCTTATAAATCTGATCCTCGTGCTCATATGCAGGAAGTACTCTAAGGATGATAAGGTCCTTAAGGTAATGCTCACATGCATAAGCGCATGTACATACGTGATGCTCTTTTCAAGCGCATACAGGATGATACTTTATATATCCGTCTACGGACTTACGTTCCTTAGAGTATATGTGATCTGGGCACTCATCGTGATAGCCCTTATCATGGGCGGGACGGTCGCATTTGTTTTCAGCGACAGGGTTCCTTTTGTTAAATATGCGATATTTACGGTGATATTTACATGGACGATATTCGCATTTTCCTATCCCGACAAATATATAGCATCATATAATATAGAGCATGGACTCGATGTAAGATATGCAAGGAATCACCTTTCGTCGGATGCGGCGCCGGTCATCGCTAAGAACAAAGACATGTTCATTATAAATCCTGACGGCGATAAGAACGAAAAGCTCTGGGATATCTACGTAACCGAATGCGAGTTTAAATACGGACCTGATGGAAATCTTAATGATATAAGGAAGTTTAACATATCGGAATATAATGCTTTAAGAGCGCTTGGGATAAAGTAAATGGAGGGCTATTGACAAAGAAGGTGCCGCGTGATACATTTACCAAAACAGTCGGGTAAATGGCATGGAAAAAGAAGAGAAAAAAGTTAAAGATCTGACAGTGGGAAAGCCGATACAGCTGATAATAAGCTTCGGGCTTCCCGTGTTCGGAGGAATGCTCTTTCAGCAGTTTTACAATCTCGTAGATACGATGATAGTCGGAAGGATGCTTGGTGTTAAAGCTCTTGCGGCAGTCGGATCTACGGGATCTGTTAATTTTCTGATAATCGGATTCTGCATAGGCCTTTGTAACGGATTTGCGATACCCATAGCCCAGCGCTTTGGAGCGGGCGATCACAGAGGGCTTCGTAAATATACCGCAAACTGCGCCTATGCATCTGTATTTTTTTCAATCCTCGTTACGGTTATAGTATGTATCCTCTGCAGGCAGATCCTGGTATGGATGAAAACGCCCGCGGATATAATAGACGATGCGGAAAGATATATCTTCATCATCTTTTTAGGTATCCCCGCAACGATCCTTTACAACATGGTCTCGGGGATAATAAGATCGCTTGGAGACAGCAAGACTCCACTTTATTTTCTTATCGTATCTTCAATATTTAATATTATTTTGGATCTTTTCCTTGTAAAGCCTTTGGGTGTAAGGGGAGCATCTCTTGCGACCGTTATAAGTCAGGCCATCGCCGGAGGCGTTGCACTTTGGTATCTGATAAGACGTTATGATATAATAAGGATGAATGCCGAGGAGAGAAGATTTGAGCCCGGTTACGTTATAAAGCTATGCACCATCGGGATCCCGATGGGTCTTCAGTATTCGATAACGGCCATCGGAAGCCTGATACTCCAAAGCTCCGTAAACTGTCTGGGCTCCGATTATGTGGCATCAAGTGCGGCGGCCGGAAAGATTAACGTATTTATCTACAGTCCCATAGATGCGCTCGGATCTACGATGGCTACATATGCGGGTCAGAATGTGGGAGCCGGAAAGTTAGACCGCGTGGATCAGGGTATAAGGGCGGCAGTCATCTTAGGGGCTGTTTATTCGGTCTTTGCATTTCTTATCATCCTGGCATTCGGCGGAAAGATGGCGCTTTTATTCGTGGATAAGACTGAGCTGCTCATCATTTCAAATATAAAACTTTACCTTACCATAAATAATGCATGTCTGCTTTTGCTGACGCTTGTAAATGTGGTAAGATTTACAATACAGGGACTCGGTTATTCCGGACTTGCCATTTTTGCGGGGGTTGGCGAGATGATAGCAAGAGGCGTGATGGGATTTTTCTTCGTGCCCGCTTTCGGATATGTGGCGGCCTGCAGCGCATCACCGGTTGCATGGATCATGGCCGATATGTTCCTGGTTCCGGCGTATTTGATCATAATGAAAAGACTGCGGAGACAGTTTAACGTAAATAATATAAAGGAGGGGCTAAATGGGTAGAGCGATCTATGTAAATGCAGGTTTTGAGGGAGAAGGAAAAGGAACAAAAGAGGCGCCTTTTAAGAGAATACAGCAGGCTGCCGATGTTGCAAAGGCAGGTGATACTGTTTTAGTATCGCCAGGTATCTACAGGGAATGGGTCAATCCCTTAAATGCCGGAAAAGAAAGTGAGAGAGTGATATATAAATCCATAGAGCCGCTCGGCGCCGTTATCACGGGAGCTGAGGAGGTAAAGAACTGGACTTTATACAAGGATGATGTCTGGTGCGTAAAGGTAGATAATGAGATCTTCGGAGATTATAATCCTTATACGACCTTTGTCTGCGGTGACTGGTATTTCGCGCCTACGGTAAGGCATACGGGAGCGGTATTCTTAAATGACCGTATGATGTATGAGACTGTGACACTTGATGAATGCATTAAAGGCGAGGCCGATCCTTTTTCATGGCAGAGAAGTGAATCCGAATATAAATGGTACACCGAGCAGGACGGGGATAAGACCGTTATCTATGCCAATTTCAAAGGCAAGGATCCCAATAAGGAAAATGTCGAGATAAATGTCAGAAGAAACTGCTTCATGCCCGATAAGAACGGCGTGAACTATATCACCGTGAGCGGATTTAAGATCGATAAGGGAGCGCCCACATGGGCTCCGCCCGCAGCTTATCAGGATGGTCTTATCGGACCTCACTGGAGTAAGGGCTGGATCATCGAGGACTGCGAAGTATCTAACAGCAGGTGCTGCGGTATTTCGCTGGGTAAGTACAGGGATGAGGAAAATGACATGTATTTCTATACAAAGCATGTCAAGAGCCCGACCCAGATGGAGCG
>DMCJ01000206.1:0-332 GCA_003446735.1 Lachnospiraceae bacterium
GAGCTTATTGATATCAAGCGGAGGGAAAATATGAAGATCCTTGTAATTAACTGCGGAAGTTCATCACTTAAATATCAGCTCATAGACAGCGAGTCGGAAAAGGTCCTTGCAAAAGGCCTTTGCGAAAGGATCGGTATCGACGGAAGTCAGATCACTCATACCGGAAAGGGAGAAAAGAAGACCACGGTCACTCCCATGGAAGATCACACAAAAGCGGTCTCCCTCGTTATAGAGAAGCTGACCGATCCCGAAGTCGGGGTCATATCTTCTCTTGAAGAGATAGATGCGGTCGGCCACAGAGTCGTACACGGCGGAGAGAATTTTAAGGGAAG
>DMCJ01000206.1:394-10534 GCA_003446735.1 Lachnospiraceae bacterium
GTTGTGATAAACGACGAGGTCATAAAAGCCATCGAAGAATGCAACGATCTTGCTCCCCTTCACAATCCGGCCAACCTTATAGGAATACGCTCATGCATGAAGGTAATGCCTTCGGTTCCCATGGTAGCGGTATTTGATACGGCCTTCCATCAGACAATGCCGAAAGAAGCTTATCTTTACGGCATACCGCTTGAATATTACGAAAAATATAAGATCCGTCGTTACGGTTTCCACGGCACCAGCCATGATTTCGTCAGCGCGCGCACAGCCGAGCTTTTAGGTAAAAAGCGTGAAGATCTTAAGATCATTGTATGTCACCTTGGCAACGGAGCATCCATATCCGCAGTTAAGTACGGAAAATGCATAGATACATCCATGGGACTTACTCCTCTTGAAGGCCTTATCATGGGCACCAGAAGCGGTGATCTCGATCCCGCGATAATCAGCTTTATCGCTGAAAAAGAAGGCCTGACTGCAGCTGAGGTCGTAAATATCTGCAATAAGAAATCAGGAGTTTTAGGACTTTCCGGAGGGCTTTCAAGTGACTTCAGGGATCTTGGAAATGCAGCCGCCGAAGGAAATGATAAAGCAGAGACGGCGCTTGATGCATGGAGCTACCGCGTTGCGAAATATGTCGGCGCATATATAGCTGCCATGAACGGAGTGGATGCCATCGCATTTACCGCAGGTGTCGGAGAGAACAATATCGATGCAAGAAGCAGAGTCTGCGAGCATCTCGGATATTTAGGCATCACGATAGATAAGGAAGCAAATGCGACAAGAGGGCAGGAGATCACGATCTCGACTCCCGATTCCAAGGTTGCCGTCATGGTAGTGCCTACGGATGAGGAGCTTGCCATCGCAAGAGAAACTGTAAGACTTGTATCATAAATAAAGATCACGGGATCATTATATGGCGGATAATTTTTTAAGAAAACTTGTATATAAAGAATTAAAGATCGGGAAAGTCACGATAGGCTTTCTCGATTTGTTGTTATTATTTTTTGCTACCGTGTTCGCCTGCGCGATACGTTTTGCATTAAGAGATGTCATCGCGGGAGACTATAAAGTCTTCTTCGAGCCCTGGGTTGCGACATTAAGAGAAGCCGGCGGAGGATTTAAGGGACTTAGAGCCGAGTTTGAATATGTCGATTATACGACTCCTTATCTCCTTATCTTATCGTTCATAAGCATCTGCCCGCTTTACAATACTTTATATCTTATGAAGATGGTCTCTATCTTCTTTGATTTTGTGGCGGCGATAGCCATTGCACTTATCGTTTACGAATGCACCGGAAGTAAGAAGAGGGCATATATGACATATGCCGTGGTCCTTTTCCTTCCGACGGTCGTTGCAAACGGAGCAATGTGGGCCCAGTGCGATATAATCTTTTCATCATTTGTAATGCTTTCAGTCCTGTTTTTATTAAAGGATAAGCCGCGAACCTCGTTGATCTTTTACGGTATAGCTTTCGCATTCAAGCTCCAGACGTTTTTCATAGCTCCGCTTTATGTTCTTTTGTGGGTTAAAAAGAAAATAAACTTAAAGCACTTCCTCTGGATACCGGTCATGTATTTTATCGGGATACTCCCTTCCTGGATAATGGGAAAGAACCTCTGGGATCTGCTTACCGTATACATCTTTCAGGCAAACGGAGAGATGGACATATATGCGCTTTCCCATAAATTCCCGAACATCTACCAGATAATCGGAACGGAAAGCTTCCTTAGGGAATACGCCGACGCGGGCATATATTTTACGCTTGCGATCCTTATGGTACTTATGTATTACATCGCGATGAAGGACTTTGAATTTAGTAAGGATCTGATCCTTCGTATGGGAATGTTCTTCGTCATGACCGTAGTATATTTCCTTCCGCATATGCACGAGCGCTACGCGATCCTTGCAGATCTCTTATCGGTAGCGATCGCCTTTGTAAATCCGAAGAAATTCTACGTTCCTCTCATAGCCGTGACCTGCTCCTTCGCAGGCTACACCTTATACCTCGCGCAGGATACGGTAGTCCCGATGTACGTATATGCATTCATTTATCTGGCACTCCTTGTCGACCTCGGAGTCGGGATCTACAAAGATATCAATATCAAACCGGCTAAGGCCGCATAAACAAAACAATACAGGCTCTAAATGAATAGTAAGTAAACAGCCCGGCTGGTGTATATGTGTGCTCAGGACCTTTAGCGGTCTCGGTCCTTAGCAAGCACAAGCACGGCGAAGTGCGAGCTTAGGACCGCTAGGGGTCTACGTTCCACTTCGGTCGGCGCAAAACCAAGGTCCACCGGACCTTGTGCGCCCGCGCTAGAGCGGAAGCGTGTCCTGAAACATATATACACCAGCCGGGCTGTGGAGTAACGGGATTTTGGCAGATAACGCACTTAGAAATTTCATAACGAAAAAATGGAACATTCGCGGCCGTAAGATCGGGACGCTCGATATCATGCTGCTTATCGGGATGACCTGGGCCGGGATCATGTTAAGGTACTGCCTTCGTGATGTTGAGACCCAGGATTATACGGTATGCTTAGGCCCCTGGATAGAAGGCTTTCGTGCAGGCGGTATTGCTGCCTTTAAGGGCGATTCGTTTAATTATACGATGCCCTATATGTTCTTTCTGTACCTGGTCAGCAAGGTTAATTGCAATTCCCTTTATCTTATAAAACTGTTATCTTCCGCATTTGATCTGATCCTTGCGATCCTTTGCGGTCTCATTGTTTATGAATATACGAAGTCGGATATGCGGTCTTATCTGGCCTACGGCATAGTATTTAATCTTCCCACGATCGCGGTAAACAGCGGACTCTGGGGTCAGTGCGACGTTATATACGTAACATTCATCGTCGCGAGTTTCTATATGCTCCTTAAGGATAAGTCACGCGCATCGATGATCCTCTACGGTCTGGCTTTTGCAATAAAGCTCCAGACACTTTTCGTTTTCCCGTTCTATGTGTTTATGTGGGTAAAAAAGAAGATCCCCGTCGCGCGGTTTCTCTATATTCCCGCAATGTATATTCTTTGTGCCCTTCCCGGTCTTTTTACCGGAAGAAGTTTTTCAAAGCTGATGCTCACTTATGTGGAGCAGGGTAATACCGAGCCCTGGATGCTTTCCTGGCACTGGCCGAATATATGGCTGATGTTCGGACCCATGGCATTCTGGGAATATTACAGCAGAGTGGGGCTCATAGCAACTGTGGCGGTCATAATGCTACTTTTGTATTTTCTCGTGTCAAAGGATATCAGCTTAGATAAAGATATGATGATAAAGATAATGCTCATGTTTGCGTGGGTTGTTCCGTTCTTTCTGCCTTATATGCATGAGCGTTACGGATATCTTGCGGACATATTCGCGCTCATACTCTTCTTTAAGGGGCCAAAGAAATTCCTTCTTCCCATGCTCGGAGTGCTCATTTCCTTCGTGGCTTATACCGGATATTTAAACGGTGAGACCGCGATCCCCGAGTATTTATTCTGCTTTGTCATGGCCGGACTGGTATCGTATTCCGTTCTTCAGGTTTTCAGGTCGAAAACCCGTTGATCTCCCACTATAAATTGTGAAAAGTCTGTGAAAAATTGTGTTTGAAAAGCCCTCCTATGTATGATACTATTATTTAGTAAGGGGTATTCTTCGGAGAACGAATGCAGAGGTAATGTATGGACCGATATTACGAAGTACTTGAAAAGCTGCTGCAGGACATCACCGAAATGGACGAAAAAGAGCAGTTTACTTATGAGGGCATCTGTGATGCTCTTAAAAGCATGTGCTCTCTTATGCGCGTAAGCAAGGTCGCTGTATATTACTACGAGAATTCAAAAAAAGAGCTTGCCGGTCAGGGAGAAGAGGTTATCTATTATGATAGCGGGGAATCCGGTGTAGAAGTATCTAAAAAAAGGCTCGTAACGGGATCGATGGCCGTTGTGGTCTGCCGTGTTTCCATGCCTGTAAGCGCAGAGCCCTGGTCGGATATTGAAAAGGAAAGAGCAGAGGTCATTCATAAGACTCTCATGGTCTTTGCGAGCAGGAACCGCTTAAAGAAGGTCGCAGATCAGCTCACTTTTTACGACGAAGACGGTTACCGCAATAACAGATATTTTGTCAGATATGTTCAGGAGCTTGCCGATAAGAATGAGCTTAAGGGCAAGGTCGTCGTTCAATATAATCTCAGACATTTCACATTGGTAAATCAAAGATTCGGTAAGAACGCCGGAGATATGGTCATGCGAAGGTACACCGGGGAGTTTGAAAATGTCATTGGTGATACCGGAGTAGTATGCCGCTTAGGCGGAGATAATTTTGTGACTATATTCCCCGGTGAGCTTTTTGATGAGATACTTGTCATTTTAAGCGGCAAAGAGCTTGACAAGGCCGGACTTTCGGGCGAATCCGTTCTTATAAGTTCTACTGCGGGAGTTTATTATCTGCCCGATGATTTCGTTTATTCAGATCCCGGAGATATTTTAGACAGGGTGTTTGCGGCCCGCCGCGCTGCCAAGAACAGCGGATTTGAAAAAGTAGTCTATTATAACGAGGAGATGGAGGATCAGCGAGCGAAGGTCCGTATGGTGCAGGGTCTTTTCCGTGAGGCCATCTATAAAGAAGAGTTTAAGGTATATTACCAGCCTAAGGTTTCCGTAGGCGGAAGGCTTCTTTCGGGAGCCGAAGCACTTTGCCGCTGGGTCCATGACGGCGAGATAGTTCCTCCCGATAAGTTCATTCCCATACTCGAACAGGGCGAAGAGATATGCATGCTGGACTTTTATATGCTCGAGCATGTCTGCAGGGATATAAGCAGGTGGATAGAAGAAGATCGCGATGCGGTCCGGGTTTCCGTCAATTTCTCGAGAAGACATATAAAAGATATGGAGCTCGTTGCGCATATCATAAGTGTCATCGATAAATACGAGGTTCCTCATAAATATATTGAGATCGAGCTTACCGAGACTACAACAGATGTGGAATTCAAGGACCTGCGGCGCGTGGTATGCGGACTTCAGGAAGCCGGGATAAGGACTTCCGTAGATGATTTCGGAACGGGTTATTCATCCTTAAACCTTATCCGAGATATTCCCTGGGATGTATTAAAGGTTGACAAATGCTTCCTGCCGAACGAAAAGGATGCGGAAGTAATGAAAGAAACGGTCATGTTCAGTTACGTTGTTTCCATGGCTAAGGAAATGGGGCTTGAATGTGTCGTTGAAGGTGTTGAGACCGAGGCGCAGCTTAAAGCTTTAAAAGATAATAACTGTGATCAGGCACAGGGCTTTTTCTTCGATAAGCCTATGCCGGTTGAAGATTTTGAAGACAGGCTTTCACATAAATTTTATGCAATAAACAGGGGCTGATGACAGCCCCTGATCTTTTTCTTATGCTTTTCTTTTTTCGTATTATTTTTCTCTTATCATTGTATATTCGGGACCCTGCATATTAAGGACTAAAGTATCTCCGTCTCTCTTATATGTATATTCGGAAGTCTCGAATATAGTAACAACGCCCTTTTCCCAGGTAATGGGCTCGGCTTTGTCATAAAGGAATAAGGTTCCCGTTCCGTCTTCCTTTAATTCAAGATAGGTCTTATCCATTCCGGATGCTTTAAGAGCATCAAGATCGAGAGTCGTCTTTTCCACGGTATATTCGCTTATCATATACTTGCCGACATCCTCGGGATCGATGTTTGCGCTCTTTTCCTCTGCAGGTTCTTCTTTTGTTTCTTCTGCTGCGGGCTCTTCTTTATCTTCTGCGGGAGCGCTGACATCCACTGTGGGAGGTGCGGGAATCTCCTTTTTTCCGCATGCGGCAAGAGAAAGAGCTGCTGTAATTATAATAAGTGCTGCAATCTTCTTTTTCATGATTTCCCCTTTCATGTGCATAAATTAACAGATGCCACAATGATACCACAAGAATGCGCCGGTTTCAACCAAGCCGGGGCGTATCAGGCCACATAGCTGTACATGAAGATGAAGTGGCACAGGCTTCCTGCCATTATGAAAATATGGAAGATCACATGCGAACTGAAGAAAGTGTGCTTTGAATTAAAGTTGCCGAGCTTTAAAGCATAGATTATGCCGCCGGCCGTGTATATGAGTCCTCCCGCCAGAAGCCAGAGGAAAGCGGGCCTTGAGAGAAGCTCCCATAAAGGACGGATTGATCCGAGACAGATCCAGCCCATGGCTATATAGAGAATGGATGAAAACCATTTGGGACAGGTTATCCAGCAGGCCTTAAGTATCATTCCGCCTATGGCAATCGACCAGACGGCGATCAGCATGGTAAGACCGATCTTTTTGGGAAGGATCAGAAGGCAGACAGGCGTATAGGAGCCTGCGATCATCACAAATATCATCATATGATCGACCTTTCGGAAGATCTTAATGAACTTAGGCGCCAGGTTGACCGTATGATAGGTAGTACTTGCCGCAAATAAAAGGATAGTGCTTAATGCAAATATGAACATGGCAAAAACGCTGAAAGCCCCGCCTTCGGTCCCTGCTTTTATAAGAAGAGGAAGAGAGGCCCCTGCGGCAAGAAGTGCTGCCACAAGATGGGTAAGTGCGCTGCCGGGTTCCCTTATCTTTATATTCATAGTATCATCTCCCTAAAGTAAACATTAAAACCATCACACGTAGTAATGAAAACTACGTCCTGTTATTTTGATATTACAGCCGGAGAGAAAAAAAGTCAACCCCGAGAGGATTCTTGTGCAACATGCCCAAGAAACTGACATAACGATTAGTAAGTTTGTGCAAAACGAGCCTTGCGAATATACCCTTTCCTTGCTACTATATACGTGTAACCCCCCAATACATTACATAGTTTTTGCTATACCCCAAAGAAATACCTTCTCGAAAAAGACAGCTGTGCGAGGCTGTCTTTTCACTTTCCAGGAAACCTTTTTATATGAGTTTTTGTACCCGCTCACACTTGTCAGAGGCGGGTTTTTTTGATAGAATATTCTGTGGATTTTGAACACAGATTTTACTAAGGAAAAAGGATCATCTGACTATGTACGACGACGCATATTCAAGATTAGAAAGGAATCAGGCGTATCTTTCAGGCATGCGTCCCGTCTTTAATAAAAAGGCTTTATTCTCCGACACCTCGTCGGAGTTTCTATGTCCCCCGGATCCCAATCCCTACAGCATGGTCACAGTCCGTTTCAGGGCTGCCAAAAACAATATAGACAGAGTCTTTTTTACCGCAGGTAAAGAAAAGTACTTAATGGAAAAGACGATGTCGGACGATCTTTTCGATTATTATTCCCATGAGCTTCAACTTGATAATGAAAAAGTCAGCTACCATTTCGAGGTGGTAGTCGGAAAGATACACTGTATTTACGATCGCCGCGGAGTGGCAAGGGATGTGCAGGATTATTATGATTTTACCGTTGTTCCCGGGCGGCGTTATCCCGACTGGGCCAAGGGCGCGGTCATGTATCAGATCTACGTTGACCGGTTCTGTAACGGCGATACGTCAAATGACGTTCTTTCTCATGAATACAATTACATAGGCGAGCATGTCCAGAAGGTTGACGACTGGTATCAGAATCCCGCAGAGATGGATGTCAGGGAATTCTATGGAGGAGACCTTCAGGGTGTTATCAATAAGCTGGATTATTTAAAGGACCTCGGCATCGATGTCATTTATTTTAATCCTCTTTTTGTATCTCCCTCCAATCACAAATACGATATTCAGGATTATGATTATATAGATCCCCATTTCGGAAAGATCGTGGACGATTCGGGCGAGCTTTTAAATGAAGGGGATCATGATAATAAAAATGCGACAAAATACATAAACAGAGTCGCAAATAAGGCAAATCTCCACGCCTCCAACGACCTTTTTGCCGAGGTCGTAAGGCAGGCTCATGCAAGGGGCATCCGCGTCATCCTTGACGGAGTCTTCAATCACTGCGGTTCCTTTAATAAATGGCTCGACAGGGAGTGCATATATGAAGGAGTACAGGGCTATGACAAAGGTGCATATATAGATAAGGAAAGTCCTTATCATGATTATTTCCGCTTTTATGATGAGGGGAAATGGCCTTATAACCCGACCTACGACGGGTGGTGGGGACACGATACCCTTCCGAAGCTTAATTATGAAGGATCCAGACATCTTTATGATTATATTTTATACATAGGACAGAAATGGGTGAGTGAGCCCTATAATGCAGACGGGTGGAGACTTGATGTTGCGGCCGATCTGGGACATTCTCCGGAATTTAACCACAAATTCTGGCTTGATTTCAGGAAGGCGGTCCGTCAGGCAAATCCCGAAGCGATCGTTCTTGCCGAGCATTACGGAAGTCCCAGAGCCTGGATAGAGAACGGCGAATGGGATACGGTCATGAACTATGACGCGTTCATGGAGCCCGTTACCTGGTTTCTTACCGGAATGCAGAAGCACAGTGATGACTACAGAGAGGATCTTTACGGCAATGCCGATTCCTTCTGGGGAGCGATGAGATATCACCAGACAGCGCTCATCGGAGATTCTCTTTATATTGCGATGAACGAGCTTTCAAACCATGATCATTCCCGCTTCCTTACCAGGACGAACAGGAAGGTCGGAAGGATAAATACATTGGGGAGCGAGGCCGCATCGCAGGGAATTAATAAAGCTGTCATGAGAGAAGCCGTGCTCATACAGATGACCTGGCCCGGCGCGCCGACGGTATATTACGGAGATGAAGCCGGCTTATGCGGATTTACCGATCCCGACAACAGGAGAACCTATCCCTGGGGCAGGGAAGATCAGAAGCTGATCGATTTCCACAGGGAAATGATTCGTATCCACAAAGAAAGCAGGGCGCTTAAGACCGGAAGCCTTAAATATCTGGCCGGCGATTATAATCTCATAGGTTACGTCAGATTCTTTGAAGATGAGCACTATGTGATAATAGTAAATAATAACGAAGGCCCGGTAGAAAGGGAATATTCCCTCTGGGAAAGCGGTATCCCCAGAGAGTGTGAGCTTGAAAGGATAATGCTCACGGACGATCAGGGCTTTACGACCGGGATCGAAAAGATACAGGTAAGCGCCGGAAAGATCACACTTAAGCTCGAGAAGACTTCGGCGGTGGTCTTAAGGCATAAAGGAAGAAATTTCGGATTCTGAAAAGAGGTAGAAAGATGAACGAGAAAAAGAAGCTTGAAGACATGACAGACCGCGAGCTTTTGATAGAGCTCGTAAAGAGTCAGAGAAAAGATGAGATGGGACAGCGCATCACCGCGGTCGCAACGATCGGTCTTTTTGCCGCGGTGTGCATCGCTTTATGCATAGTGATCCCCAAGGTTGTGACCCTTATCACAGACCTTTCGACTTCGCTTGAAGAAGTAACGGCCCTGGTAAGCCAGGCCGAGGATTCGCTTGCGGGCATCGATGATATGATAGCTAATGTGGATAAGGTAGTGGTTGAGAATACCGACGCGGTAAACGAAGTTCTCGGTAACTTCAATTCCGTTGACTTTAACGAACTTAACGGCGCGATCAAAGACCTCGGAGACGTGGTCGAACCGCTGGCCAAATTCTTCGGCGCCTTTAAATGACGCAGCTGAAAACAAAACAGATCCGGAGATAAATTCATGAGCGATATGCAGGGAAGAGAAAAACACGTCACGGACAATTCAAAGGGCGTACATAAAAGAGGAGAGGGCCTTGGAACAGGCCCCGTAGGACGTGCCGACGGCTATGCGGGAAGAAATGATTCCACGCCTACACCCGGACCTTCGTCAGGCGGCCCTAAAAGGAGCGGCGGTGGCGGAAAGCTGGGAATGATCATAGTGATCATCATCCTTCTTTTAGGAGGCGGCGGCGGAGCTACAAGCCTTCTTACCGGCGGTGGTTCCGATACATCATCCTATACGGCACCTGCGCCCACGCAGACTGCGACGACTCCCGCGCCGGCAGCAGTTGCCGATCCTTTAAGCGGCGTATCGACCGCAAGCTATTCGGACCTTCTTGGTATGTTCGGAGGATTTTCGGGCGGCGGAGTCTCGTCAGGCTGGACCGAGGGCAGGAACAATACCGGAAAGCTTGACAATTCGGTTGCCGAGGGAGCAAGGGCAAAGCGCACGAAGATCCTTGGAGACAACGAGGATAAGATCACGATCATGGTCTATATGTGCGG
>DMCJ01000163.1 GCA_003446735.1 Lachnospiraceae bacterium
ACGAGCATCTGGGGAACGAATCCGAGCACGGCTCCGACACCGCCTATGATACCGTCTACTATAAGACCGGTAAGTACCTCATTGCATCCGGCGCCTTCCAAAACATCCGATACGAATGAAGGTATACTTCTTACCCATTTTCCGTATGAAGAAGGATCAGGCTCTTCAACGAAAAGCGCTTCCTTAAACATATCACCGTCAACTTCCTCTGTGCTCGTCTCGCCGGCTTCATCGTCATAGAAATATGCCTCAGCCGTAAGTCCGTTTGTGCTGCTTATAAATTCATCCGCGATCTGATCATTAACGCTTCCGTCTTCTATCGCGAGAGATATATCTTCCGTATCTATACCCTTTTCATCAGCCGCCGAAAGATAAGCATCGATCACGGTCTGTGCATCCTCAAACTCTGCTGCGGCATCTTCATATCCGTCTCCTCCGGAAACAAAGAAACCGTCACCGAAGATATGATCGTTTGTAAAATCCGTAAGGTTTGTTCCGAGTGATATCGGAAGTCCGCCCATTGCTATAGAGTAGATAAGTATCATGATAGCCGCAAATATCGGAAGGGCCAGTATCCTGTTCGTTACTACTCTGTCGATCTTATCGGATGTGGAAAGAGTGCCGCTTGCTGCATTCTTAAATACCGATTTGCTTGCCACTTCTTCGATATATGCATATCTCTGGTTTGTTATGATACTTTCGGAATCATCATCAAGCTCGTTCTCGCAATCCGCGATATGTTTTTCGAGATGATCCTTTAAATCGTTAGATAGCGCTAACTCATCGGCAACCTTTTCATCTCTTTCGAAGATCTTGATCGCATACCAGCGAAGGAAGAGATTGTCAACCTTTCCTTCTATGGATTCTTCGATATGTGCAATCGCATGTTCAACACTGCCGGTAAATACATGAGGATGCTCGCCGTTTGCGGCACTCTTTGCAGCTTCGACCGCAGCGTTTGCCGCTTCCTCACTTCCCTCTCCCTTTAATGCGGAGATCGTTACAACCTTGCATCCCAAAGCCTTTCCAAGCTTCTCGGGATCGATCTTATCGCCGTTCTTTCTTACGATATCGATCATGTTGACCGCAACTACGACAGGGATTCCTATCTCGATGAGCTGGGTCGTTAAATATAGGTTTCTTTCGATATTGGTTCCGTCTATGATATTTAATATGGCATCGGGCTTTTCGCCGATAAGATAATTTCTGGATACAACTTCCTCGGGTGTATAGGGAGAAAGTGAATAGATTCCGGGAAGATCCTGGATTATAACATCCTTATTTCCCTTTAAATGTCCTTCTTTCTTTTCTACGGTAACTCCGGGCCAGTTTCCCACATACTGATTGGAACCTGTCAGGGAGTTGAATAATGTTGTCTTACCACTGTTGGGGTTACCCGCCAGAGCGATCTTTATACTCATTTTTAATTTCCTCCGATCATTCTACTTCGATCATCTGAGCATCAGCTTTTCTTACGCTAAGCTCATATCCTCTTACGTTAAGTTCCACGGGATCTCCTAACGGAGCCACCTTTCTTACATAGATCTCAACGCCTTTGGTGATACCCATATCCATGATACGGCGCTTGACGGGGCCTTCACCGTGAAGCTTTTTAACTTTTACGGTCTCGCCCACACTGACATCTTTTAATGTCTTCATACTACTCCTCCTCACTCGGTGTACAATATACGATTAGCCATGGTCTTATCAATCCCGACTCTGGAATCCTTGACTGAAACGATGAGATTACCCGAAAGAACGCTTACAACAGTAACAGCGGCTCCTATAACAAAACCAAGCTCCGCTAAATGCATTCTGACATCATCCTTTCCGGTTATCTTAGCGATTGTAACAGTTTCTCCTACACTAGCCATTGACAAAGGCATCATTTACTTTTCCTCTCGTTCGGATTATTAGACAGTTCGACTTATCTGTACACGGTTAGTTTATTCTAACGCCCGTAAATTGTCAAGCACAATTTTATTTTTTTATATCTTTTTCGAATAAGGTATGTTATTCTAAAAATGTAATGTATTAACTTCGGGAGGAAGCCATGAACGAAAAGAGAAAAAGCAACCGACGCGAGCTTGAATCCAGGCTTGTAATAAAGAAATTGGGTGATGATAACGATTCCGGTCAGGAAGTAGCGATCGAAGTCATCGATGTTTCCAAGACAGGCATCGGATTCATCTGTACCATCCCCCTTACCATAGGAGCTGTTTACGAAGCTTATCTTACCATATGGACCAAGGAGGTCATACACGCCTTTATCGAGATCGTCCGGATAGAAAAAGAAGACGATATATTCCACTACGGAGGTATATTTATCGGTATGCCGGAAATGGATGCCAAGAGGATCGAGATCTACGATCAGTTCGAAAGCAGCAAATGATCATAACATAAAAAACAGGGGCTTTTGAGTCCCTGTTTTTTTATGCCTGTTAATCATATCCGATACTTACTTTCGGATCATTTTATAAGAAGTGACGTACCTGTCATCTCAGAGGGCTTCTCCTCTCCCATCAGTTCTATGAGTGTGGGAACGATATCCGCAAGACATCCGCCGTCCCTTAACTTATAAGAAGGATCGGCATTTACAAGTACAAAAGGAACCTGGTTCGTCGTATGTGCGGTCCAGGGCTCACCCGTCTCATAATCGATCATCATCTCTGCATTTCCATGATCCGCACAGATGAACATCTGTCCGTCTACGGAAAGGAGTGCGTCATATACCTTGCCTACACATTCATCAACCGCTTCGATAGCCTTTACTGCTGCATCGATGACTCCTGTATGACCTACCATATCGGGGTTTGCGAAGTTGATGATGATGACATCGTATTTTCCGCCGGTAATGGATTCGCAGAGTCTGTCACATACCTCATATGCGCTCATCTCGGGCTTTAAGTCATAGGTAGCAACTTCCTTGGGAGAATTAACGAGTATCCTGTCCTCGCCTTCATTGGGCTCCTCGATACCGCCGTTAAAGAAGAATGTAACGTGAGCATATTTTTCAGTCTCGGCTATACGTGCCTGCTTTAAGCCTTTTGCGGCAAGCCACTGTCCGAAAGTATTGTTGATCTCGATCTTTTTGAACGCTACGGTCTTGTTAGGGATCGTGGGATCGTAATCTGAAAAGCATACATATGTAAGATCAAGCTTCTTATCTCTCTTAAAGTTGATATCCTTAAAGAAATCATCTTCATGGCAGAAGCATCTTGTTATCTCTCTTGCACGGTCGGGACGGAAGTTAAAGAATACAACGCTGTCCTTATCCTTTATAAGAGCAACGGGCTCTCCGCCTTTGGTGATGACCGTGGGCTTTACGAACTCATCAGTCTCATCTCTGTCATATGACTCCTGAATGGCTTTTGTAGCGCTGTCGCACTTAAGTCCTTCGCCCTTTGTAAGAGCATCGTATGCAAGCTGAACGCGGTCGTAGTTATTATCTCTGTCCATTGCATAATAACGTCCGTGAACACTGGCAACTTCACCTACGCCGATCTTCTCCATTTCCTTCTCAAGCTCTGCAACAAAATCCTTTCCGGATGAAGGAGGGGTATCACGTCCGTCTAAAAAGCAGTGAACATATACCTTCTTAAGTCCGTTTCTCTTGCAAAGTTCCAAAAGGCCGTAAAGATGTGTGTTGTGGGAATGAACACCTCCATCGGAAACAAGGCCGAACATATGGAATGCGGAATCATTATCCTTGCAATTCTTAACAGCCCTTAATAACTCTTCGTTTTCAAAGAATGTACCATCATTTATCTCTTTGGTGATCCTTGTAAGCTCCTGATATACGATGCGGCCCGCACCCATATTAAGGTGTCCGACCTCGGAATTACCCATCTGTCCGTCGGGAAGTCCGAC
>DMCJ01000023.1 GCA_003446735.1 Lachnospiraceae bacterium
CTCCGTTTACCTCAAAATACGGATTCTCCGTAGTCGCGCCGATAAGGATAACGGTCCCGTCCTCTACGAAAGGAAGCAGAAAGTCCTGCTGCCCCTTGTTGAACCTGTGGATCTCGTCGATAAAAAGGATCGTTTTTCTCTGAAACATGGAAAAAGTATTTTTTGCCTTCTCCACGGCTTCTTCCATATCCTTCTTTCCGGCTATCGTGGCATTAAGCTGCATAAATTCGGCGCTGCTCGTATTTGCAATGACCTTCGCGAGCGTTGTCTTTCCTGTCCCGGGAGGGCCGTAGAATATAACGCTCATGAGCTTATCGGCCTTTATAGCCCTGGTAAGCAGCTTGTCCTTCCCTAAGATATGATCCTGACCTACGACCTCATCGATCGTGCGCGGTCTCATCCTTGAAGCAAGGGGTGATTCCTTCTCTTTATCAAGTTTGCTCGCATATTCAAAAAGATCCATTTATCTTATCCCATCCTCTCCCGGGAGGTCTATATTGTCTATGAAGATATCATTAAAATCATCTTCATCCGCCAGATTTACCGCGATAAAGTCAAACGGAAAACTCCTGTCATATCCCTTTATTATCTTATATCCGTAAGCCGCGGCACCCGCGAGCGATAAGTTCCCTCCGGGATATATCCTGTCCGTAAGCTCCTCCGATATAAGTCCGATGATCTTTGCATCCTCCTTATCTAAGTAAAATCCGAAGCCTCCGGCAAGATAAATATTTTCTATCTCAGCCTTATCGATCCCGCTCTTTTTTATAAGCACATCCGTCCCGCTCTTTATCGCGGCTTTTGCAAGAAGCAGGTTCCTTATACCGCTTATGCTGACATCATTATCATCATTTTTGCCCTCGATAAAGGCGCCGTGGACATCTATGCGTCCTTCTTTATAAAGAGCCGCTAATAGTCCTACCGCTTCACTTGCGTATCTTTCATTTACCTCTCCGTCAAATGCGCTTCCGGCAGCGGCTGCGGTAAGATAAAACTTATCTCCGTCAAAAAGCACTGTCTCTGCATTCGTTCCCATATCGATGATCATAAACGGCGGCAGCTTTTTTCTGTCTCTTTTATCAAATAAAACAGCCTCCGCATCACTTCTTATATCTCCCCCGACAAAGGCGGAAAAAGGCGGGATCACATAGGTATCTATACCGTCGATATCCGTTCTGACTTCATGAGGAGTATATGGTTTAAAAGGAGCTCTTATAAGATCGTCAACCGGATATCCCATAAAAAGATGGGTCATCGCGGTATTAGCGCTTATAACCATAAAATCCGGCTCTCCAAAGCAGCCTTTGCTCTCACATTGTATCCTTAATATCTCAATACCCTTTTCCAAAAAGGTCGTGACCAGCTCTTTTAACTTTTTATCATGTCCCCTCTTTGCCGCTTCCATCCGGCTTATCACATCGGCTCCGAAAGCTCTCTGGGGATTCTCTCCGTTACAGGATGCAAGGACCTCTCCGTTTCTTACGCTCCTTCCTTCCATCGCTATCGTCGTAGTCCCTATATCGGCAGTTATAAAATATCCGTCCTGCCCCGCATCATCCCAGCTTATTAGGGCGGTACTCTTATCTATGACCTTAAGGTCTCTTTTTTCCGATATCACGCAGGAAACATCATCCTTTATCCTGCATTTGCAAAGTATCCTTATCCCATTCCTTAATTCATCGGGGGATAAGAATCTCCTGTCAGCATCATTAGGGGCCGGTGCACCTTTTTCAAATCTAACCCTGCACTTTCCGCATCTTCCTGCACCTCCGCAGTTAAGTGCCGGCCTTAAATCATTTTTTTCACATAACAAAAGTAAGCTCTCCTCTCCGGAAAAGGACAGCTTACCTTTTATATTATTTTTCTCATCTTTGATTACTGCGATATGTTCCATACGGGCTATTCAAACCGGTTCTTATCTTTATTATAAGAATATCCGATTTCGCCCAGTTTAGCAAGGACTTCCTTTATTTCAAGGTCTTCCTCCTCGCAGAGTATCTCCAAAGAAGGATAAAAATCTCTTAATTTTGTATTTATGAAGCTAAGCAGCATCACGGGATCTTTGGGTGCCATATTTAATACCCGTAGTTGAAGAACTGATCGAAGAGATCGTTCATATCATACTCTTCTATCTTATTCTGCTGACTGTTTTTATCTTCGCTCTCATCATTGTCCAAAGCTCCTTCCGGCGCAGCTTCGGAAGCTTTTGAAAGCTCTACCTCAACTTCCTTCTCCGTATATTCCCCGTTTTCATCCGCCACCTGGACAGTTACCTTAATGGTCTCTCCCGCCTTATAATATGTAAGCTGCTTTCTTAAGTCTGCATAATCCCTGATGGAAGTTCCCTCAAGCTCGGTAATGATATCGCCCTTCTTAAGTCCTGCTTTTTCGGCACCGCTTCCGCTCTGTACATCCACCACATATATGCCTCTGGGCATATCATACATGGATGATATCTCTTCGGTAACGTTCTGGCAGCTTATCCCGAGAAATCCCTGATCTTTTTCATCTACAACATCCCTTGTCTGTCTTGACATGAGGTTTTCAAGTATGGGCTCAGCCGTATCTATGGGGATCGCATAGCCTATACCTTCAACTTTTGTAGCGGCAAACTTTGAAGAGTTGATACCTACAAGCTCACCCTTCATGTTTAAAAGCGCTCCGCCCGAGTTGCCCGGATTTATGGCCGCATCGGTCTGGATGAGCTTTGCCGTAAAGTTATCTATTGTAACTTCCCGGTCAAGAGCACTTACGATGCCTGTCGTTACCGACTGGCCGTATCCCAAGGCATTTCCTATCGCGACCACCTGATCACCGACCTCAAGATCATCCGAGCTGCCTATCTTTGCGATCTTATAACTGCCTTTTATCTCATCATTAAGATCGGAGAGCCGTATCGCTATTATTGCAAGATCGTTTGACGCATCCGTGCCTTTTATCCTGCCGCTTACAACCTTGTCCTTATCATCATCAAAACAAACAGACAGTTCGTTCGCACCGTCCACAACATGATTGTTGGTGGCTATGAGAAGTTCTTCATCATTCTCCCCTATAATGATGCCGCTTCCCACACTGGTGGATTCGTACTGTCTTGTTCCGAACATGCTGAGCACTTCCTCCACACCCGTATTTGTGATGGAGACCACGCTCGGCATAGCTTCTTTTACTATTGAATTGATGCCGTTTCCCGTAAAATCATCAGAAGATGATATGTGCTCGGCACTGACCGCTCCTTCATCTTCTTTTTTGCTGTCATCGTCCTTTTCTTTATCGGCGATGTCTTCATTATTTAACTTATCTTTTTCAATATACTGCTCCTGTCTGGTATCATTTGAAGCAGCCTCATTTAAAAACATCCTGTCAAGTCCCGATGCCTTTACTATACCCGCAAAGACCAGGGCTGCGGCAAGCCCGAAAGCTACACCGCAGGCCGCCCCTGTACCAAGCTTTGCGAGGAAAGGATGAGATTGTTTATGACTGTTTTTATTCTTATTATCGCTTACCTGTCTTAAAGTTTCTCCGTTCTTTGATTCTTCTGTGTACTGACTTTCATACTCCTCAGTAGTCATGGTCATTGCCTCTCTTTCTCCACAACCCGAATATAATGATACGTTAAATATGTGTTGCTTTTATGTCAACATTGTGTTTATTTTGTGAAATGTTTATCACACTACAGCCGAAAGCGCACCGTCTTTAACTTCGATATGTATCACATCATCGGGTTTAACCTTATCTTCCAGGATCAGCTTAGCCGCCGCAGTCTCAACATATTTGGTGATATATCTCTTAAGCGGACGTGCTCCGTAAACAGGATCGTAAGCGCTTTCCGTGATAAATTCCTTTGCCTCATCATTTATCTCAATGGAAAGTTCCTTATCCTTAAGCCTCTCATTAAGATCATTTAAGATAAGATCTATGATACCGTTTATATCGCTCTTTGTAAGCGGCTTAAAGAATATGGTCTCATCAAGCCTGTTTAAGAATTCGGGTCTGAAATGAGCCCTGAGTTCCTGTGTTACGGCTTCTCTTGCATCTTCGCTTATCTCGCCGTCATCGCCGATGCCCTCGGTAAGATAAGATGCTCCGATATTGGATGTCATAATAAGGATCGTATTCTTAAAATCCACGGTCCTTCCCAAAGAATCCGTGACACGTCCGTCGTCAAGCACCTGTAAGAGCACGTTGAAAACATCGGGATGAGCCTTTTCAACCTCGTCAAAGAGAACTACCGAATACGGCTTTCTCCTTAC
>DMCJ01000050.1 GCA_003446735.1 Lachnospiraceae bacterium
ATAAAATCAAGTCCGTAATTACCGGGAGCTATCACAACCGTTTTATCTCCGGCTTCTTTCCTTACGTTAAGTTCAAGTCTTATCGTATCGAGTATGGCCTTTATGCTCATAGGCTCAACAATTCCGGATGTCCCGATGATCGAGATCCCGCCTTCTATACCGAGCCGGGAATTAAATGTTTTATTTGCGACTTCTTCTCCCTCGGGAACAAAAACCGTTACGGATATACTTCCGTTTACATCAAAAAGATCCATGACCTCACGGACTTCTTTTTCTATCATCTTTCTCGGAACAGAGTTTATCGCGGCATTTCCTTTAGGCTGGTCAAGTCCGTCACGGGTTACTCTTCCGACTCCCATACCGCCATCTATTGATACACTGTTTTTACCGTCATCCGTATATTTAACGCCTGCATAAATAAGTATACCGTTCGTGATATCGGGATCATCCCCGCTGTCCTTTTTTACGGCGCAGCTTACCTCACCCGCGCCGGTCTTTATATCAAGTATCTTCGTTTCATACATGATGCCCGCGGGAGTCATTATCTTTATCTCATTTTTCTCACATCCGGAAAAGAGCATATAAGCCGCTGCCTTTGCTGCAGCAGCCGCACAGCTTCCCGTTGTAAAACCGTTTCTCATTTTTCCTCCCGAAGCTCATAGAGCACCGCGTTGATGATGGCCGCGGCAACATTGCTTCCGCCTTTACGGCCTTCGTTTATGATATGGGGAATATCACTTTTTAAAATAAGTTCTTTAGCGTAAACCACATTTACAAACCCGACCGGAACACCTACTATAAAAGCCGGTTTATATCCGTTTTTTTCGTATTCTTCGTAAAGCGTTATAAGAGCGGTCGGGGCATTCCCGATAACAAATATCGTATCATTTCCGGTCTTTGATGCTTTTTTTATACTGACGGATGCTCTGGTCACTCCCTGCTCTTTGGCCTGCTTTATAACTTCTTCATCTGCCATAAAACACGAGATGTTACAGCCGTATTTAGATAGTTCCTTTTTATTTATCCCCGATAAAGCCATATTTGTATCGGTGACTATATCCGAGCCCGATAAAATAAGAGACTTTAAAACATCTTTTGCATTATCCGAAAATCTCATCGACTCGGCATAATCAAAATCCGCGGTCGTATGAATGCATCTTTTTATTATAGCTTCATATACCGGGTCTAAGCTTTTTCCCATATTTAAAAGCTCTTTCCCTATTATCTCAAAACTCTTTTTTTCTATATCTTCCGGACGGACATCCACAAGCTCCATCACATTACCTCATCCATTGCCTTTAGCAAAGTTTCATTTTCTTCTCTCTTTTTAACAGCCACTCTGTAATATCCTTTTTCAAGGCCCGGCACATCACCAAGATCACGGATAAGTATGCCTTTATCAAGCATTTTATCATACAGATCCGTTTTGCCTTTTAAAGTTATGTAAACCGAATCGGAGGGGTATACTTTTTCACATCTTTTTTTAAGTTCCTCAAAAAGTCTGTTCCTCTCGCCCCTTATAAGCTCGATGGATGACTTAATAAAATCATCATCCGCCCACACGCAAAGACTGCTCATTATCTCTTCGTTTATGACCGAGATATTCCATTCCGGAAGATTGTCATTTATCTTATCCGCAAGCACTTTACCCGATATCGAACACCCCATGCGGATCCCGGGAAGGGCAAACAATTTGGTATAGGATCTTATGATGATAAGGTTTTCATACTCATCAGTCAGTTCTCTTACTCTTCCGGCTTTATCAGAGAATCCTTTTTCCGACAGATAGTAAAAGCTTTCATCGAGGATGACTTTTATATTTCTTTTAGCAGCCTCTTTAAGCAGCTTAATAAGCACGTTTTCATCTATGTTTTTCCCGATCGGATTACCGGGGTCTGTCAGGATCAAAAGATCGATTTTTTCCTCAGATCCGGAAATAAAATCCGCGAGATCTTCACCCGTATCAAAGGGCTCATTAATAAAATATCTCCCTACCTTGCAATCTTTTATCCCCTTAAGTATATGCTCATATCCGGTAAAGCACGGAACAGGCAGGAGCACATTCTTTGGATCTGTGCTCCTTATTGCCGACATAAGCACTTCACTTGCTCCGTTTCCCGGAACGATCATTTCAGCACTTACACCTTCTGCTTTTGCAATAGACTCTCTTAAACTTACAAGCTTAAGATCAGGATAAGTCCCGGCTCTTTTAAAAGCCCTTTTTGCCGTTTCTTTTAAGGCATCATCAAAAGAGCCGTCAAAAGCCTCCCTTACAAAGGGATTTAAACTTACGGAAAAATCGATATTTACTTTATTTGAATATATATCGCCTCCGTGGCTCATTTATATCTCCCTAAAGACAGATCAAAAGGAGCAAAAATTCACTTAAGAACATAAGAACATTTGCCCTTTTTATATCTGCATTTTCTATTGCCCTTTCATCATCTCCGAGGAATGGTTTTTCTTTTAAGATCCCACCGTAATATGAAGGACCTCCGAGTCTTATTTTAAGTGCACCCGCGCATACACTCTCGGTCTGTGCACTGTTCGGACTTGTGTGCTTTCTCCTGTCCCTTATCCATATCTTAAATGCTTTTATCCCGCTGTATTTATCCGAAAATATCCGGCAGATAAAAGATGATGCTATCATCAAAAGTGCACTTATCCTGGACGGGATAAAGTTAAATACATCATCGGTCTTAGCAGCTGCCTTTCCGAAGTATTCATACTTTTCATTTTTATAGCCGACCATGGAATCCATCGTATTTACGGCCTTATATAAAAATGCCGCAACGGGACCTCCAATGATCGCATACAGTAACGGAGCTATGACTCCGTCCGAGGTATTTTCGGCCACGGTCTCAACCGCCGCCCTTATTACTCCTTCTTCATCAAGCCTGTCCGTATCTCTCCCGACTATCATCGAAAGATCCGCGCGGGCCTTTGTCATATCGCCATTTTTCAGATCATTTGATACCTTCATGCTCTCATCACGAAGGCTTCTTGCAGCAAGCATGTAAAAGGTTAAGATCACTTCTGTCACGATCCCGAGTATCCTGTTTATCCGATATGTAAAAAACATGATCGGAATAACCGGGACGACAGAAATAAGTATCACCAAAAAGACAAGAAGTATCCCGTTTCTTATCTCTTTTTTTGCACCCCTCTTATCAGGATTTAAAAGCCTCTTTTCAAGGGTCGATATCAAAGTTCCGATAAGCCTTACCGGATGAAAAAGCCACCCCGGATCACCGAAAAGAAGATCAAGAAAGACTGCCGAAACTAAAGCGATCGTATGATAAATCAGTAATTCGTTTGTTATAGGTAAAAGTAAGTACATACCCCTCCAGATTATCCGCTTTTATATTAAAATAATCCTCGCCCGTAAGAGAGCTTATAAGCGCCATCATCGTGCCCATGTGACAGACGATGATCATGTCTTTATCCCCGCTTTCCTTACATGCTTCATAAAACCCTTTTGTAACTTTCTTAGCATAATTTAGCTTATTATCCCCTTCCGGGAAATCATCCGCTCCTCCGCTGTCTATCCACGCCTGATATGTTGGATCGCCGTCTAACTCTTCGTGATTCTTTCCCTCGAATCTTCCGAAATCGATCTCAACGAAAGCATCTTTTTTTATAAGTGTCGCATCCGGAAATAAGATATCTGCAGTCATAACCGCGCGCTTTAAAGGGCTTACAAAGAAATATTCATCGCCTTTAAGATTAAGATCGGGGACTCTCCTGGCCGCTTCCTTTGCCATCCTTATCCCTTCATCCGTCAGATCTACATCACTCTTAGCACCGATAAACCTTCTTTCCACGTTTCCCTTTGTCTGTCCGTGTCTTATCAGTATGCATTTTTTAGAAAAAGACCGATCCAAGTGATAACCCCTCCATTATAACCACGAAATAGCCGGCCGTATCGCCGGTAACTCCGCCGAAATTTGTATATGTCATATGTATGTAATATACAAAGAAAAAAACGCCTATCACAACGACCGCGAGAGTTTTATATACATCGATACAACCCATCGCGAAAAGCGTTAAAATGATCCAGCATATAAACGATATCACGACTGTTTTACCCTTACCTTTTGTCTCCTCATAAAGCATTCCTTCCGATCTGGCCTTTTTTAAGATACTGGAGGAAAGGCCGCAAAGAGCACGTGATAAAACAAATATAAGGCCGTAAAAGATCATCATCTTTTCATCTGCTTTTTCGATCCACAGATATAAAAATGAAAGATAAAAGACCGCGTGTCTTAAAAGTGCGATAAATGCAAATGCACCGGCATGGGGATCTTTTAAGATCTCAAGCTTTTTTTCTTTATCAGCCATGCTCGATAAGGCATCTTCGGTATCGGCAAAGCCGTCATAATGAAGCCCTCCTACGATAAGAAAGGAAAGCACAAATAAAAGTCCCGTCGTAAAGATATGCGGAAGGTGAAAGTACTCACATATATACCAAAGTCCGAATGATAAAAGACCGAGCGGGATCCCCGCTACGGGGAAAAACAAAAATGCCCGCCTGTAATCTCCGTCGTTCCAGTTTTTAAGTAATACCGGTATCTTCGTATAAAGCGATAATGCTGCCGGGATACCTCTAAGCAAATTCATATACTACCTCTGCCATGCTCTTTAATTTCTCATTTATATCATTTACAAGCTTTATATAATCTTTGGTTTCCTCATCATATCCGCTTTCCGAAGCTTCCTCCAAAGGAAACTCATTTGTTACTATTATAAGGCTTTTAACGCTTTCTGAGAGTCTTTTTATATCATCCGAAACCTTTGAAACTATCTTATCAATATCATAGTCTTTGCCGTTTACTCCAATCCTGTGCATCTCATTTCCGGCAAGATTGGATATGCATTCAAGTAAAAGGATTGCATTTTCAGGATCATCTATCTCATCGAGGACGCCCGCGATATCCGTTTCTTTTTCTATCGTGATAAAGCCCTTTCCCTCACGCATTTCCCTGTGCTTTATAACGCGTTTTTCGGAATCTTCGTCTATGACCTGCATCGTAGCGATATAATACAGATCACCTGCTCCCGGCATAATTTTTTTCTCAAGGGCCTTTTCTTCGGCAAAAGCGGATTTGCCGCTGTCGGGTTTTCCTATTATAAGCTCAGTCATTATCATTCCTCTCATATGCATCCATTTTGGCATCCGAAAAGAACGGCCCTTTCTTATATACATTTAAAGCCATATCAAGAAGGGGGAAGAGCATTATCGCTCCTGTCCCTTCTCCGAGCGCCATTGAGGCGTCGATAACGGCTTTCTTATTAAGCTTATCAAGTACAAGCGCCGTTCCTCTTTCCTTTCCGGTGTGAGATGCGATCATATAATTTTCGCTCCCCGGAAATATGACAGAAGCCGCAAGTGCCGCTGCTGCCGAGATAAGCCCGTCTATAACGACAGGCACATGATATATGGCGCCGCCTGCAAATATTCCGGCCATTGCCGCTATATCAAATCCGCCGAGCTGGCGCAGCATTTCAAATGCAAATTCCCTGTTCTTAGATCTGTCATCAGATGACTCTATGCCCGCATTTTCAGCTTCAAAAAACGCCCTTTTTACCGACCTTTCGATCACATCGATCTTTCTTTTAAACCTCTCATCAGTAAGACCTGCGCCCTTTCCCGCTATGCCTTCGCATCTTTCATTTAAAAGCGCACATATAAGGGCTGTACTTGTCGTCGTATTTCCTATTCCCATTTCACCGGTCGCAAGGATATCGTATTTATCCTTTATATCTCTTACGATATCAATGCCGGTCTCTATCGCTTTTAAGCATTCTTCGCGGCTCATGGCAGCTTCACTTGCCATGTTTTTAGTACCGTTTGCGACCTTTTTATTTATCACGCCTTCGTACTTTTCATCACTCTTCATTCCGACGTCATAGACAAGGCTGTCGCATTTATATCCCGAAAGCATCACTCCGGCGACACTTCTTTTCCGGCCCATAAGGTATGCGACCTTTGACGTTACGCTCTCATCTGTCTGGCTTACGCCTTCCTTTATCACTCCGTTATCGGCACATACGATGATAAGGGCTTTATCATTTAAAGAAAAGTCCGTGTTTTTTTTTGCTGCTCCGATATCCGCTATGATATCCTCGATATCACCGAGTCCGTCTATGGGCTTACACACGCTGTCAAAGCGCTTTTTTACGGCTTTACGTGTACCCTCATCAGGTTCTTCGATTTTTATTTCAAGTAAGTTTTCGTAAGTCATTTTATCCCCATGATCCTGTATATTTTTTCGATATCAAGACTTTCGCGAAGCGCCTTCTCAAGCTTATCATACTGCATCTCCTTATATTCATGATAGTTAAGAAGTTCATTAATATCGATCTTTTTTCCTGCTCTTTTGCAAAGGCTCTCTATCACACACTTAGCGATCTGTCTTTCATCAAATATGCCGTGGATATAAGTTCCGTATATGTTTTCTTTGCAGTATCCGGTATCATCCGAAGTAAACGCTCTAAGGGGTCCTGCCTTCTTTGTGATACCCATATGTATCTCGTATCCGCTTATCTTATTTCCGGTCAGATCTTTTAGAACACCGGATGCATCTTCTATCTTACCCACAAACTGCTTTCTTATCTTTTCACTTGTCATAACGGTCTTTATATCTAAAAGTCCGAGGCCTTCCTCTTTGCTTCCGCCATTTTCATCTGTACCCTCGATACCTTCGGGATCTTCCACTAAAAGACCCAGCATCTGGAAGCCTCCGCATATACCGAATATGACGCATCCTTTACCGGCCGCCTTTTTCACGGCTTTATCAAGACCGTTTTCCTTAAGCCATCTAAGATCGGAGATCGTACTCTTTGTCCCCGGGAGCACTATCATATCTGCTCCCTCAAGTTCGTTTGCCTTACTTACATATCTTACTGATATTTTGGGCACCTGCGAAAAGATATTAAAATCAGTAAAGTTAGATATATGGGGAAGCCTTATGACCGCGATATCGATAAGCCCCTTACCGCCTTTTTCAAACCTTTTTGAAAGTGAATCCTCATCTTCAAGATCGATATCAAGATAAGGGATAACTCCAAGGACCTCTTTACCCGTTCTTTTTGTAAGCTCATCCGTCCCCGGCTTTAAGAGGCTTACATCTCCTCTGAACTGATTTATGATAAAGCCTTTGACCCTGTCTTTTTCATCATCTTCTAAAAGATCGAGCGTACCTTTAAGCTGCGCAAATACTCCTCCGGGATTGATATCTCCAACGATAAGCACAGGCGCGTCAACCATCTTTGCAAGCCCCATATTTACGATATCATTTTCCTTTAAGTTTATCTCGGCAGGTGATCCGGCACCCTCTATGACTATGATATCATTTTCTTTTGAAAGCCTCGTAAACGCGGCCTTTATATCCGGGATCAGCTTTGTCTTATATGAATAATACTCACGGGCCTTCATATTCCCTACAGGCTTTCCGTTTACGATGACCTGTGATCCGACATCGGAAGTCGGCTTTAACAAAACCGGGTTCATATCGCTTTCAGGTTCTTTTTGGCAGCACTCCGCCTGCATCACCTGGGCACGTCCCATCTCAAGTCCGTCCTTTGTGATATAGGAATTAAGCGCCATATTCTGGGACTTAAACGGAGATACCCTGTATCCGTCCTTTGTAAATATCCTGCAAAGACCTGCTGCTATAACGCTCTTTCC
>DMCJ01000199.1 GCA_003446735.1 Lachnospiraceae bacterium
TTCATAGGTCACTTGACACTACCTAAGTAAATAGAAATCCTTTTCTAAAAAAAACGGACAGAAATCCTATTCTTTCATATTGTATCGGAATGTCGTCGCGAAGACTTAACCCCTAATATAAAAAATTACGCCGGAGTTTCTTATTTTCTTTCCGGCATTACTGTAATCCGTAATTTAAGATATCGTTATATCTGGCGTTAGCCTCTTCCAAAGCCTTCTTTTCGCGCCAGTTTTCTATGTCGCTTTTTATCGCGAGCATCTCATCCACTATGATCTCGGCACTGCCCGGTTTTTCATAGTAAAGATATGCGCACATCCTATCCATGGCTTTCGGACTTCCGAGCTGCTTTGCTATTTCTCTGCCAAGCTCCTTGGGAAAGCCGAGCTCTTCTATCGCCGAAATGAGCCTGTCCGCACTTCTAGCCCATTCTTTTTTATTATCCGTCATATCTTACAACCACTTCTTCTTTTTGAAAAACAAAAGACTTCCGACTGCGATAAGAATAGTTACCGCAATGACCACGGGATAACTCCATCTCCATTCAAGCTCAGGCATGAACTTGAAATTCATTCCGTACCATCCCACGATCAGGGTGAGCGGCATGAATATCGTTGTTACTACCGTAAGGACCGTCATGATCCTGTTCTGTTTCTGGTCGATATGCGCTTTATAAAGGTCCCTAAGCTGCATCGTATAGTCCCTTAATGAAGTCGCATTGTCGTGGAGTCTGGCTATACGGTTTAAGAACAGTTTGTAATATCTTATATTCTCCTGCTTAAAGAAATTATTCTCATTTTCCTCAAGTTCCTGCCCGAGATCCATGAGCTGATCGTAATGGATACGAAGGTCCCTTATATCATTTCTTATCTCGTTTAAACGTCCCGAGGGAAGCTTTTCTTCTCCGTCTGTTATGAGCTTTTCGATCTCATCCAATTCCCTTTCGTATTTTTCCATGAGCCTCAGATCATCGATAACGATCTGATCTAAGAAATCATAGATAAATCTTTCAAGACTCGGCAGTTTCCATCTTTTTGTATTCTGGATGCATCTGATTATCTCGGAGACTTTCCCGCTGTCATCTATAAAAACGATCCCTTTTTCATCAAGTGCAAATGCAAACTTGAAATCGTCTTTGGAAAAATCTTCCCTGTTCGGGATCGAAAAAGTACCCGTAAGCGAATCGTAGTTTACTTCCGCCTTTGTCGTGTATATCTCGGGATTATCCTGTTCAAGATCGATACCCATTTCAAAGCTGTCGCGGCTTTCCTTCCATTCCTCAAAAGAAACTATCGCAACATACTGCTCTTTGGCATCCTTTAATTCTTCTCTCGAAACCGTTTTAAGTGATTCCCCTATAAGGTAGTACATATCATTCCTCCATGATATCTGATATATAGGTCCTATCAGATTTCGTAATCGAGGCAGCTTCTGATCTTTGTGTAAGGTCTTACCTTCGAATCGGCAACTGCAACATGCTCGGGATGTACGGCATATCCTTTAAGCGCGTCTTCGCTCTCAAAAGTCGAATCCAGCATAAGATCCGCATTTGAGGAAGCAAGTCCGTTAATGTTTACCTTGATATCGATGATACCGGGAACTTTATCTTTTAAGCCCTCGAGTCCCTCTTTTATTCCCTTCTTTACGCTTACTTTTTCCTCATCGGAAAGTTCATCTTTAAGTGTCCATAAGATCACATGCTTTACCATTTTAATTTCCTCATCTTTCTTGGTGGTTTATTTTTCTGATATGGGAAGCTACCCGTCGATCACTGCTTAAGATCATATCCTGCATCAAGATCCACGATCTGTTTAAGCGGCCTTCCGTTGATGTAATTCTCCAGATCGGCTGTAAACAGGCTCACTATCTTTTCGACCGTGTAGGGTATCGTCCAGTTGCCTGAGACATGCGTTGTAAGGATAAGTCTCGGGCAATCCCAAAGCGTGCTTTCCTTATCAAGCGGCTCCTTTTCAAATACATCGAGTGCCGCTCCGCCAAGCCGGCCTTCCCTTAACAGTTTTTCTATAGCCGTCTGATCGAGAACATTTCCTCTGCCAACATTAACAATGTATGAACCCTCGGGCAGTTTTCTCATTCTCTCTTCTGTCAGGATGCCGACAGTATCCTTCGTCGCGGGAAGACTTAATATGAGGATATCGGTTTCGGGAAGGACTTCATCCATTTCATTTAAAGAGACGATCTTATCATATACGTTTTCCGGGTTGTTTCCGCGGCGGTTTACGCCGACCATGCATTTGGGCTTAAAAGCTTTTATCCTTTTTGCTGCCTCGGTTCCTATATTGCCGGTGCCGACAAATGTCACCCTTGAATCGTAAAGAGAACGGATCGGGAGATGCTGCTCCCATATCCTCTCTTCTTTTAATTTAAGATAATCAGGTCTCCTCCTTAATATCTCGAGCGTAGTCATCACTATATGTTCGGCGATCGTAAGTCCGTATGATCCCGACGATCCGCTTAGAAGTATATCCTTTCCCCTTACTTCATCAAGAAAAACATCCACTCCCGCCGAAGGAGTACAGAACCATTTAAGATCCTTTGCCTTACCTATCAGCTTCTTATTAAAGCTGAAAATGATCTCGGCATCTTCCGCCTCCTTCTCAGCCGCTCCAGGATCATCGCAGAATACTGCAGTAAAGCCTCCCTCATCTGCTGTTTTTCTTATCTTTTCCCTCTGATCCCCGGTCAGGGGCGGGAATGATACAAGTAATTTTCTTTTTTCCATATCAGACTTCCTCTCGTATAACAGGCAACAGATCTGTCCCCGTTTCGTAACACATTGATTTTACTATAAAACCTGTGATTTTACAATTAAGGCGGAGGATCAGGAAGGTGCGCCAGGAAGGTGCGGACGATATACCGAAAGTTTAATCTTTCCGGTTAAACTCGCCATCCCGACAAACGGAAATCTGCCAAGGTCTTTTCCAATATTCTCATAGCCGCCAAGCTCTTCAAATGCTACATTTTTCCATGGTTTATTCATCTGTGTAGCATTTTGGAGGGTGCTCAACCAAAAAATGCTACATTTTTCCACGGTTTATTCATCTGTGTAGCATTTTGGAGGGTGCTCAACCAAAAAATGCTACATTTTTCCATGGTTTATTCATCTGTGTAGCATTTGAGGTTTGGTTCAAATCGCATAAAGATCATATATATTCTATACCAAGTCGTTTTAACCGGTCTCTCATTTTCACGATTTTCTTCTCAGGGAATCTACTTGCGATACAGGTTTCGAGAATTTTAACTTTAATTCCTGTTTTAGCTGCTCCTTTCGCTGTAGCCCCAACACATCCGCACTCATCCAGGCCCATTAGTATGACCTCTTTATATCCGTTCTTTTTCATGTGCTCTCGAAATTGTTTTGAACTATAAGAATCAGATCTGTTCTTTTCGAAACATAAGTCTGACACCACATCCAATCCCTCATATAATTCCGCACCCTCAGTCCCTTCGATCGAGAAACCAACTCCCCACATTAACCTGGGTAAGATGTGCTTAATATATATGATATCATACCCTTTTTCCATATATGCTCTGATCTCAGAGTTAACATTTCTTATGAGCTTTTCAGTATCATAAGTAAACATTGATTTTCTCTTATCCCACAGATAATCCTTTTGAAGATCAATAACGATAACTGCTTTTTTATCTGACATTTTTATACCTCTATTGCAAACATCTTAGGGTAAAAATCCGTAGACAGTCCTTCATTCCCGGCCTTCTGAAGTCCTTTTTCAGTATCTGCCTCACACCTCCAGGGATCATATAACATTTAACTAAACCTAATTATCTATTTCTTTCTTTAATAAGTCAATTATGCCTCTTTCCTTATCATATAAATTTTTAAATAATTAGTGCTTGACACATTAATTTTATCATGTTATATTGTGTTTACAGAGATATATTGTGCGCAATATAATTTCGTGCAATAATTTTAAGATAGATGTGAACCTATGAGAGAAAATGAAAGGAGAATGAAACAATGGCAAAGATTTATGATCTTAAAGTAAAAGACATGAGCGGAAATGAGGTAAGCTTAAGCGACTATGAAGGAAAGGTACTTCTTATAGTCAATACCGCAACGGGATGCGGATTTACACCTCACTATGAGCCTTTAGAGGCAATGTATAAAGATTTAAGAGATAAGGGATTTGAGATCCTCGATTTCCCCTGCAATCAGTTTGC
>DMCJ01000039.1 GCA_003446735.1 Lachnospiraceae bacterium
CTCATCTTTCGTCCCTGCGAATCCCTGACAAGTCCGTGGAAGAGTACCGTCTTAAAAGGCTTTTCTCCCATCTGCTCAAATCCGGAGAATATCATCCTTATTACCCAGAAGAAGATGATATCATATCCCGTTACAAGCACGTCGGTAGGATAGAAATATTTAAGCTCTTCCGTCTGCTCGGGCCATCCCAAAGTCGAGAAGGGCCAGAGCGCCGATGAAAACCATGTATCAAGTGTATCGGGATCCTGCGTAAAATGTGTGCCTCCGCACTTGGGGCATTTCTCCGGCATCGCCTTTGCAACAACGGTTTCCTTACAGTCGTCGCAGTAATAAGCCGGGATCCTGTGACCCCACCAGAGCTGCCTGCTTATACACCAGTCGCGGATATTGTCCGTCCAGTTAAAATATGTCTTTTCCATTCGGGGCGGAACGAGTTTGATATCGCCTTCCTTAACCGCTTTAACGGCAGGCTTTATAAGCTCATCCATCTTAACGAACCACTGCTCTTTTACAAGGGGCTCTACCGTGGTACCGCATCGATCGTGTGTACCTACGTTGTGACTGTAGTCTTCGATCTTAACAAGGAGGCCCTGCTTATCAAGCTCTTCTACGATGGCCTTTCTTGCTTCATAACGGTCCATGCCGTTATATATGCCGCCGTTTTCATTTATCGTGGCATCGTCGTTTAATATGTTTACGATGGGAAGGTCATGACGCTTGCCCACCTCAAAGTCGTTAGGGTCGTGGCCGGGTGTGATCTTAACTACACCGGTACCGAATTCCATATCTACGTATGTATCCTCAACAACGGGTATGGGCTTATTGACTATGGGGAGCCATACGCTCTTTCCGTGAAGGGATGTATATCTCTCATCGTCGGGATGAACCGCAACGGCCGTATCACCGAGCATGGTCTCGGGACGGGTGGTCGCAAATGTTAAAAACTCGGTCTTGCTGGGCTCTCCGTTTTCGTCAACCAGAGGGTATTTGATATGCCATAAATGGCCGGCCTGCTCCTCGTATTCAACCTCGGCATCGGATATGGATGTGTTACATACGGGACACCAGTTGATTATCCTTGCGCCCTTATATATCCAGCCTTTTTCATGCATCTTGCAGAAGACTTCGGTAACTGCCTTATTGCAGCCCTCGTCCATCGTAAAACGCTCTCTGTCCCAGTCACAGGAGGATCCCATGCGCTTAAGCTGCTCGATTATCCTGCCGCCGTATTCCTTTTTCCATTCCCAGGCTCTTTCCAGGAACTTTTCTCTTCCGAGGTCGTGCTTATCGATACCTTCCTTTTTTAAGGTCTCGATGATGCGGACTTCGGTAGCGATCGAAGCATGGTCGGTACCCGGCTGCCAGAGTGCATTATATCCCTGCATCCTTTTAAAACGGATAAGGATATCCTGCATCGTATTGTCAAGCGCATGTCCCATATGAAGCTGGCCCGTGATATTGGGCGGCGGGATCACTATGGTAAAAGGCTTTTTTGAATGGTCCACTTCCGCGTGGAAGTATTTCTTTTCCTCCCAGTTTTTATAGATGCGGTCCTCAAGACCGTGGGGGTTGTAAGTTTTGTCAAGTGTCTGTCGCATTTCTCAGTCTTCCTGTCTTTTTTCATAATTATACGAAATATATTATAGCACAACCACCTTGATAAAAAAAGCCCTTTATATCAGTATTTTGTTTGCTTTATGACCGCTTTTATGGTAAAATGTTATTAACTATCGGAGGAAAACAATGGAAACTGGTCCCGGCCCTTACCGGATGCCGCCCCACAAACAATATTTTAACAACGTATTCTTATCGGCGGCTTTGACCTGTGCAGGCATTTCCGTTGTTATGATGTGTTTACCGTTCGCAAGTATTTTCTTTGCTTCACTTGGGATGTTATTTGCCATCCTCTCCAAAGAAAGAGAGCTTGTGATGAGACCCGCGGCACTTATCGCTGTCGGTACATGCATGACGACCATCACCTTCAGTGTCCTGCTCACGATATTCTCGGTATGGTTTGTTTTAAACAATCCCGAGCAGCACGAGCAGCTTAACAAGATATATCTCGATTCCACGGGTGTATCCTTTGACGACCAGGTTAATGAGCTTTTTGAGTCCTTTGGCATAAAGGACGTTGATATAGGGAAGTGATCATATGTCGATGTCGATCGGAAGTTTATACGGAGCGATGAGCGCAGGGATAGGCTACTATCCCATGGGCGGTATTTCGCCTGCCGAAGATGCCGATAAAGCCGGAAAGCCGATACTTAACCCCGGCGAGTCCGACAAGATAAAGCCCGGTGCCAGATCATCACCGGCAGAATGCAAGACCTGCGCCGAGAGAAAATATCAGGACGGATCCGATGAGATGGTCTCCTTTAAGAGCGCATCCCACATCTCCCCCGAAGCAGCGCCCGCTGCAGTAAGGGGTCACGAAGGGGAGCACGTTTCCAACGCTTATAAAAAAGCCTCCGAAAAAGGCGGCAAAGTTCTTCAGGCAAGCGTTGCGATCCACACGAGCATCTGTCCCGAGTGCGGCCGTTCCTATGTTTCGGGCGGTACGACGACGACAAAGATAAGCTATCCCGGCGAGGAGAAGAGCAAATATCAGCAGGAGAGAAAGGCCCTGCAAAGAGACGCTTTGGTAGGCGCCAATTTTGATAAAAAGGTTTGATATGAAGATTAATTCAGCCCGCCTTAAAGCACAGGCGAGAGGACATTTATCCGGGAGGTATCTTGCACTGATAGTGGCTTTTATAATGGCCAACGTCATTACGAACCTCCCGTCAATGCTGTTAGGATACAATTTCCCCACAAGGACCGGGACGACCGTACTCATCGAATTCGCGGTCTCTTTTCTTGTGTATCTGATCTCCTGCATCTTTGTTGTGGGACAGGATCATATATGCCTTCTTTACGCAAGGGATAAGGCGATGATCCCCGTATCAGAGATGTGGTTCGGATTTAAAAATCATGCCGACGACACGATAAAGATCACAGTTACGGTCTTTCTGAGATATGTTACGACAGGGCTTCCGTTCTTTGCCCTTCTTTATTACTACCGCTATAAAAATCCCGTTGATTATGCTTTGGCTCTTGTTATCGTAAGCGGAGTGATAACAGCGATCATCTGGATAAGGATCGCCCTTTCCTACAGTCTTTCCTATTTCATCCTGCTTGATTTTCCTTCAAAGAATACGAAAGAGATACTTGATATGAGCCGTGATATGACAAAAAGCCGCATGTGGCAGTTATTCTGCCTCATCTGCAGCTTTATCGGTGTTTACGTTCTTGGCCTTTTGTCATTTGGCATCGGACTTTTATGGGTCCGTCCTTACATCCGCATGACGCTGACCGAATTTTATTTAAATCTCCTGCCCGGAAAGCAGGTCCTTGACATAACGGTCGATGACTCCACTTCTCTTAACAACGGATCTTAAGAGGCTTAATCATCCGCGGAAACATTTCTGGCAGGTCTTCCGTTCGCATTCCATCTTAAATATGAATTGATGAAAGGATCGAGCGCTCCGTCCATAACGGCGCCCACGTTTGATATCTTTTCACCTGTACGAAGATCTGTTATGAGCTTATAGGGCTGCATGACATAAGAACGAATCTGGTTGCCCCAGCCTATATCGGTAAGCTCGCCTCTGATATCGGAAAGCTTTTCGGCATTTGCTTCTTTCTTTAACATATAGAGCTTTGCCTTTAACATCTGCATGGCCTTGTCCTTGTTCTGGAACTGACTTCTCTCATTCTGACACTGGACTACGATGCCTGTAGGGATATGCGTGATCCTTATAGCCGAAGATGTCTTGTTGATATGCTGACCACCGGCACCGGACGAACGATATGTATCGATACGAAGATCATCTTCATTTATATCCACATCAAGGTCTTCTTCTATATCGGGCATGACATCGAGCGAAACAAATGATGTCTGGCGCTTTCCCTGTGCATTAAAAGGTGATATCCTTACAAGCCTGTGTACGCCTTTTTCACTCTTTAAATAGCCGTATGCGTTCTCGCCGTTTATCTGGAAAGTCACGGACTTTATACCGGCTTCGTCACCGTCCAATAAATCCAGTACCTCTATCGAATAACCCTTCTTTTCTGCCCACCTGGTATACATACGATAAAGCATGGATGCCCAGTCGCAGCTCTCCGTTCCGCCGGCACCCGCATTTAATCTAAGGATGGCATTATCTCTGTCATATTCCTCACACAGAAGAGTCTTTATCCTGATATCTTCGAGTGTCTGTATGAAATCATCGAATTCTTCCCTTATCTCCGCAACGGTATCGGGATCTTCTTCCTCATATCCGAGCTCTATTAAAGTCTCGATGTCTTCATACTGTCCGCTTAATTTCTTATATGTCTCTATATCGTCTTTTTTGCTTTTTAATTCGGCAGAAAGCTTCTGCGCCTTTTCGGCATCATTCCAGAAATCAGGCTGCTCCATGAGCTTTTCAAGCTCCTCGACGCGCTGCTCTTTAGAGCCTAAGTCAAGGGACGCTTTTATCTCATCAAGGGGCTCCTTGTATCCGGAAAGCTCCTGCTTCATCTGATCAAGTTCGACCATGTTGATTCTCCAAATAATGTAATATCGGTTTACGCGCCCATACGTCCGTGGCAGTTTTTGTATTTCTTACCGCTTCCGCAAGGACATGGATCGTTGGGATATATCTTGGCTGCCGCTCTCTTCTGAGGAGTCTTTACAGCCGAATCGTCCTTATTGGTACCGGTAACCTCGGCTACCTGCTCTCTTTCCACTTTCTGCTCAACGCGGACTGCGAATAAGAGCCTTACAGTATCTTCTTTGATATTCTCTGTCATCGCATCGAACATCTCATATGCGTTCATCTTATATTCGACGATGGGGTCTCTCTGTCCGTATGCGGCAAGACCTACACCCTGACGCAGCTGATCCATATCGTCGATATGTGTCATCCACTTTCTGTCTATGACCTTAAGAAGGACGACTCTCTCGACTTCACGCATGGCCTCATCGGTAGGGAATTCGGCTTCCTTCTTTTCATAGAGTTTTATCGCTTCTTCCTTTAACTGATGAAGGAATTCATTCTTTTTAAGTCCCTTAACATCCTCGGCGTGATAGTGCTTAATGGGGATAATGGATCCAAGCACATTTGTAAGCTCGGCAAAATCCCATTCTTCCGAAGGACCGTCATCGGGTATCACCATATTTACGGAATTCTCAACAAGATCGGTTATCATCTTTATGATAACGTCTCTCATGCTCTCTCCGTCAAGAACCCTTCTTCTTTCGGCATAGATTATCTCTCTCTGCTCATTTGCCACCTGATCGTAGTCAAGGAGGGTCTTACGTATTCCGTAGTTATTGCTCTCTATCTTCTTCTGGGCGGTCTCAATGGCCTTGGTGAGCATGCTGTGCTCGATCTCCTGTCCCTCGGGAATACCGAGAGCATTAAACATGGAGATCATCCTCTCGGAACCGAACAGCCTCATAAGGTCATCCTCAAGCGAGATGAAGAAACGGCTCTCACCGGGATCACCCTGACGGCCGGAACGACCACGGAGCTGATTATCTATACGCCTTGATTCGTGACGCTCCGTACCTACTATCTTAAGTCCGCCTGCTTCTTTTGCTTCATCGTCAAGCTTGATATCGGTACCACG
>DMCJ01000029.1 GCA_003446735.1 Lachnospiraceae bacterium
GCTATGGCAACTCTCTGCTGCTGACCGCCGGAAAGAGACGTAACATCCCTGTCCTCAAATCCCTTAAGGCCGACCATCTCTATCATGCGTCGGCACTTCTGTTCTATTATATTGGCATCGATCTTCTTAAGCTTAAGGCCGAATGCCACATTATCCATGACATTTAAGAAAGGAAAAAGGGCATACTTCTGGAAGACCGTATTTACCTCTCTCTTGTACGCGGGGACATTTGAGATATCGATGCCGTCAAAAATGATCTGCCCGTCAGTAGGTTCCTCAAAGCCGGCGATCATGCGAAGTGTCGTGGTCTTTCCGCATCCGGAAGGACCAAGGAGCGTCAAAAACTCGTTCCTTCTTATAGTAAGATCTATTCCCTTTAAGACCTGCTGATCGTCAAAAGTCTTGGTAAGCCCCTTTAATTCTATAAATGCATCACTCATTATTCTCTCCTCGTATTAACGTGACACGGTGCCTGGTACACTGTCACCGTGACACGGTGCCTGGTACACTGTCACATAATCTTCTTTATACTATAGGATAGGTGGGCGCGTGTCAAGAACTGTTTGATGTGACGCAGTGCCCGGCACGCTGTCACATAAGGTGGACGTGACAGCGTACCGGGCACCGCGTTAGACAGAAGTAATATCTGATTTAAGAGAAATAAAGACAGGTGTATGTCTTTATTCTTTTCTAAAGCCTGCACGCTTACGAAGGGTGGGATCCAAGATCTTCTTACGTATACGAAGAGAAGTGGGGGTTACTTCCAAAAGCTCATCGGCATCTATAAAGTCAAGAGCCTGCTCAAGGCTTAATTCACGTTTGGGAACAAGCTTTAAAGCATCATCTGCGGATGAAGATCTGGTATTCGTAAGATGCTTTGTCTTGCAGACATTTATCTCTATATCTTCGGCACGGCCTGTCTCGCCGATTACCATACCCGAATATACTTTTTCACCGGGCCCTATAAAGAGAGTGCCGCGCTCCTGAGCATTAAAGAGTCCGTATGTCACGGCCTCGCCCGCCTCAAACGCGATAAGAGAACCGTTTGCTCTGTATGTAAGGTCGCCCTTATAAGGACCATAGCCGTCAAATACGGTATTTAATATACCGTTTCCTTTTGTATCTGTCATAAACTCGCCGCGATAACCGATAAGTCCGCGTGCGGGGATCGAAAACTCGAGCCTTGTAAAGCCGCCGCTAGCTGATCCCATGTTAAGAAGCTCTCCCTTTCTTTCGGAAAGCTTGCTGATAACATTACCCGAAAATTCTTCGGGAACATCGATATAGGCTCTTTCCATGGGCTCTGTCTTTTTGCCATTTTCGTCTTCCTTATATAATACTTCCGCTTTGGATACGGCAAATTCATATCCCTCGCGTCTCATGTTCTCGATAAGAACGGATAAGTGAAGCTCGCCTCTTCCGGAGACTTTGAATGAATCCGTGCTCTCGGTCTCTTCGACTCTTAAGGAAACATCGGTATTAAGCTCGCGCATGAGTCTGTCTCTTATGTGGCGGCTCGTAACGTATTTTCCTTCGGTTCCCGCAAGAGGTGAGTCATTTACCATAAAATGCATCGCGATAGTAGGCTCGGATATCTTCTGGAAAGGTATGGGTGCGATGTGATCGGGATCGCATAAGGTATCGCCGATATGGATGTCGGATATTCCCGAGATCGCAACGATGGAACCGATACCGGCCGATTTTACCTCAACCCTGTTTAAACCGTCAAATTCGTAAAGCTTGGAAACTTTGACCTTTCTCTGCTTGTCGGGTTCATGGTGGTTAACGACAATGACGTCGTCATTTACATGTATCTCTCCGTTATCGACCTTTCCTACGCCGATACGGCCGACATATTCATTATAATCGATCGTCGAAATAAGTACCTGGGTACCCGCATCGGGATCTCCCTCGGGAGCGGGGATGGACTCTAATATCGTATCAAAAAGGGGCGTCATATCCGTGCCCGTTTCATTCGGATCTAAGGACGCTACACCGTCACGGGCGGAAGCAAATACAAAAGGACAGTCAAGCTGGCTTTCATCCGCATCCAAATCTATAAAGAGCTCTAATACTTCATCTACGACCTCTTCGGGACGGGCCTCGGCACGGTCTATCTTATTTACGCAGACGATGACGGGAAGGTCTAATTCAAGAGCCTTTTTAAGAACGAACCTTGTCTGGGGCATCGCACCCTCAAAAGCATCAACGACTAAGATAACGCCGTTTACCATTTTAAGGACACGTTCCACTTCGCCTCCGAAATCGGCATGGCCGGGAGTGTCTATTATATTGATCTTTATACCCTTATATGTGATCGCTGTGTTTTTGGAAAGAATGGTGATGCCGCGCTCACGCTCTATGTCATTTGAGTCCATGACACGCTCTGCGACTTCTTCGTTTTCACGGAACACACCGCTCTGCTTTAAGAGCTCGTCTACGAGCGTGGTCTTACCATGATCGACATGAGCGATAATGGCTACGTTACGGATGTCTTCTCTTTTCATAATATCTCCTGAATCTCTTATCTACGTACTTAAACGCGCACAAAAGATAGTGTACCACAAAAAGCGGAAAATGCAAGAGTATTCTACAGTTCGCGGTATCTGCCACAAAATGTGACACGGTGCCTGGTACGCTGTCACGCGGTGCCTGGTACGCTGTCACGCGTATTTTATGATAATCATATACCGAAAGAAGCATATCTACCGGAGCGATTATCACTAATGATTGACTATTCTCCATTTTGGAAAACACTTGAAGAATCTGACGAAAACTGGTACACGCTCGTTCATAAACACGACTTTAACCCAGCTACTCTTCACAGATTAAAACACAATATGCCTATTTCAACTGTTACCATAGATTTAATATGTCAAATACTACATTGTAATGTCGATGAAGTACTAACGTATCACGAATAATGATCACGGATCCCTCATAGTTCTTTAACCACTTTTTCTATTGCATTTTCCATTTGTCTGTGTTATAAATCTCCTTAAGAAATATCCTTTGTTTTATTCAACTGAAAATGACGACTCCGTCATTTTATTTCCTGCCATTTACAAAAGCATAAACTACTAAAGTATAAGGAGGAATTTAATGTCTAGAAAAAAAAGAACTGTCAGCAGTATTAACTGCTATCATGTTGTAGTCCGCGGAAATGGTAAGCAGATTATTTTTGAAGATGATTCCGACCGTTTATTCTACTTAAAAAAATTGCGCCAGCTGCGCGATGAAATGGAATTCGAACTTGTGGCATATTGCCTCATGGAGAATCATGTGCATCTGCTTATATTTGATCATAAAATGGAACTCAGCTCCATTATGATGAGATTAAACGGTATATATTCTCGATACTACAATCAAAAGTATGAAAGAGCCGGTCACCTTTTTGATCAAAGATTCCGAAGCGAAGCTATCGAAGATGATTCATATTTTCTTTCTGCCATTCGCTACATACATCGCAATCCAGAAAAAGCAGGAATATGCCCGGCTTCTCAGTATAAATGGAGCAGCTATATCTATTATCTCAAAAACAAGTCTTCCCTGGATAACCAAAAAGCTCTGGATATGATTGGTGGGTCGGATGCATTTGTTGATTGGATGAATATGTCTGATGAAACGAAATGTCTGGATTTTTACACCGAAGATAAATTGAACTTAAAAGATGATGATGCGATCAATAAAGCAAAAATACTCCTGGGAATAAATACTCTTTCGGATATCGGCAAATATAAAAAAGCCGAAAGAAACGAAGCTGTTAAAACGCTCCGGAAAGGCGGATTGTCTATCAGACAAATAGAACGGCTAACAGGTATAAGTCGAGGTGTGATCATGAGAGTAGAAATCTGAATGTGACACTGTACCTGGCACGTTGTCACACAATCAGATATTACTTCCAAGCCATATCCTTGCGATCAGATCGATGAAGAAAAGTATTGATATGATGATAAAAATGATATTATGAAGTCTGCTTTCTTTTATCTTCTCCTGGATCTTTACAAGACCGGGCTGTATAAGGCAGATCGCAACGAAGATAAGAAGTCCGAACATTAATGATGGTACGAGCGCTACCCGACCGTCAAAGTTCATGAAATATCCGTTATAATCCCATAAGGGATTACCTACCGCAGCGTCTATGATATAGCTTGATAAAAGCTCTGCTAAAGTAGCAACAAGTGCGCCGACGATAAATACAAACGGAGGCTTATTTACCTTTAAAAGCTTAAAAATGGCAAGTATGATAAAAAATCCGAAGCCATATATCGGAAGCCACGGTCCAAACAGAAATCCCCTGTTTATGAATCCTCTTTTATGATAGATCATGCAGCACCACACAGACTCGTACACCCATCCTAAAAAAGCGTATACGAGAAAATACTCCATATAGTCGCGGAAGAAATTATACAGTTTTTCTTTATCGATTTTCCTTTCCATGATCTTTCCCATCACAGTATGAATCTTCCGTCCGAATATCGGATGATGACAGCTTCGCAGTTCTGCTGCAATCCGCCGTCCCAATATTTATCCGTTCCTCTGTTTTCGATAAAGCACATCTGTGCCTTGTTGACAGCTCCATGAGCGACTATCATTATACGCTCGCATATACCGTCAAGCGGAAGGATAACCTCCTTCCAGAACGATGCTGCCCTGTTACATACCTCCTTAAGCGATTCACCGCCCTCCGGAGCGAAATATTTTCCGGGTTCATCAAAGAAATATTTGAAGGGGCCTTTTTCATCCTTTACCAGTTCATCAAAATTCATTCCTTCGCAGACTCCGAATCCTATCTCCCTTATCCGCTCATCCGTAATGATCGGAATATCCCTGTTGCCGCGGAGTATGACTGCCGTGTCATACGCTCTTTTAAGAGGGCTTGAATATATACGGTCAAAATAAATATCTTTTAATCTTTCCGATGCTTCCTTAGCAAGCTCGATGCCTTCGTTTGCAAGCGGGGTATCAGAATTACCCTGAAGCCGCCTTTCTTTATTCCACTCAGTGATCCCGTGACGGATCAAATATATTTCCATTTTCTACTCTCCTTAGACGATAAATATGACACGGTGCCTGGCACACTGTCACGGTGACAGCGTACCAGGCACCTATTTGATCGAAAATATTATTGTGCGGGCTGATCCGCATTCTGAGCAGCCGCTGCAGCTGCAGCTTCTTCTGCTGCTCTTATGGCCATCTGCTCTGCTTCCGACTGGGCCTGCTGCTGTGCAGCCGCATCCGCTGCCTGATTCCTTGCAGCCATAGCCGCCGCATCCGCCGCCTGAGCCTCGGGATGATTTATGTAATAATCCGGAGTATGAGGACATCTTGCACTTGTTGCCGCGCTTCCGTCAGGTGAATAAGGAACAGTCACAACACCCGGAACCGCATATGGACATCCGTCTGCAGCAGGAAGTCCGGTAAGAGCACAGACATTTCCGGCAAAATGCACGTTACATTTCTGGGTCGGAACCGTACCTTCGGCAAAGTATTCCGTATTTCCGGGACACATACCGCCTATCGGAGAAAGACCCGAATCCGCGCAGACCGTAGCGGTCACGATGCCCGGAGGCTGAGGGAATCCCGGATCTTCCTTTCCTTCATGGATCCTGCTCATAACGGCTCTCCATAATGTCTTTGAAAGGTTTCTCTCTCCGTTTCCCTTATCAAGTATCACGTTATTGTCATATCCTGTCCATACGGTAGCAGTATAATAAGGCGTATACCCTGCAAACCAGACGTCTTTGTAATCGGAAGTAGTACCGGTCTTACCTGCTATGGACATGTCGCCGAAATTGACCGAAGTACCGGTACCCTTTGTGACAACATCTACCATGGCATCCGTAAGAAGCCATGCCGTCGTCTCCTTTAACACTCTTCTGGAATTCCCCGTTGTCCTGTCAAGAAGAACATTTCCGTCATGATCCAATATCTTTGAATAAAGAGCAGGCTGGATATACATTCCGCCGTTTGCTATGGTCGCATATGCTCCGTTTAATTCCATGTTTATGACACCGTCGGTAAGACCACCAAGTGCCATGGACTGCTGGATATCCGTATAGATCTCTACCTTACCGGTAGACTTATTTAATATCTCTCTTCTGTCTACGAGTGTGGTAAAGCCGAAATTCTTAAGATAATCGTATCCGAGCTGAGGTGTTATCTCCGTTAATGTCTTTACCGCAACGATGTTTAATGACTGTTCGATACCGTATCTGTATGTGCAGTTCTTTTCCTTATATCCCGAATACCAGTTTTTGACCGGAGTCCCGTTAACGTAGTTAAACGGACCGTCAAACTGCGTGCTCGCAAGAGTCTTTCCCGCCGAATCAAGGGCAGGTGCATAGGTTGATACCACCTTGAACGTAGATCCCGGCTGTCTCTTTGTGGAGCTTGCACGGTTTAATGTACGGCTCGCAGACTTGGTTCCTCTTCCTCCGACCATGGCTACCACATAACCGTTATGCTGGTCCTCTACCGTGATCGAAACCTGAGGCTGAGGCGTTAAGGAAACGTTTTCCGCATAAACCTCCTCGCCCGGAGAAAGGACTGCCGCCTTATATTCTTCGATGGCTTCGTAAGCTGCATCCTGAGATGTATAGATAAGGTTGAAATTGGAATTAAGTCCTTTAAAATAGCTCTTAAACATCTCGGTGGAATAGTTCTTGTATTCACCCGCTGCATCCTTCGTGGTAAGTGCGTAATTTAAATACCACTTCACGTTTGAAGGGAAGTTTTCTTCATTATTGAAAACTTCATCACATATGCTCTGGATCTCGGGATCCTGAGTAGAATAGATCTGAAGACCGCCGCTGTATACAAGATTATATGCCTGGGTCTCGTTATATCCTCTCTGTTCCATAAGATCGGCTATGACCTGATCTATAAGGGCATCCACAAAGTATGAGTTAACGGATTCCTTCTCGATCGATTCGTCTACCGTCTTTATCCTTGAATATACCGCATCGTCGATCGCGGTATCATATTCAGCCTGATCTATATATCCGAACTCGAGCATCTTATCGAGCACTCTCTTACGTCTTTTGGTATTCTCCTCGGGATGAGATATAGGATTGTATTTGCTCGGGTTCTGGGTGATGGCGGCGATGACCGCACACTCGGATAATGAAAGCTCGCTTACGGGCTTATTGAAATATCTCATCGATGCAGCCTGAACGCCTAAGGTATTCTGTCCTAAGTTGATCGAATTCATATAAAGCTCAAGGATATCTCTTTTTGACATCCTCTTTTCCAGTTCGAGAGCAAGATACTGCTCCTGGAATTTTCTCTTAAACTTACTTATTAGGCTTTCCTCATGTACCCAGTCTTCAAAGACATTGTTCTTTAAGAGCTGCTGGGTTATCGTGGAAGCACCCTGTGAGAATTTGAATTTGTTTTTGGCGGCCTCGACACCGGCACGTGCGATACCCTTTATATCGATACCGTTATGCTCATAGAATCTCTCATCTTCGATCGCGACAAAAGCATCCGCCATATACTGGGGGATGGAATCCATACCTACATAACTTCTGTTGGAGTTGGTGGATACGAGCTTGGTGATCTGGTTCCCGTCACAGTTATAAACGATGGTCGCATAACCCGAGGGAGTGACATCAAGACTTGATATATCCGGAGAAGACGCGAGTATACCTTTAAACATGCCTATTCCCACGCACACGCCTAAAATACATGCACTTACCATGGCGATAAGCACACCCTTAAAGATCGCAAGAGCAAGCATCCTTCCAAGCTTGGGCATCTTGGCCCGAAGCATCTGCTGTTTTTTTCGTATACCGCGTTTACTGTAGTTCATGATCTTATTATATGCGTACCTGTCATCTGCTTTACCGCATACGAAAATATTATACCACTATATTGTATACGTGTCAAAAAACGGCCACTAAATGTGACCGTTTAACACTAAATATGCAGAAGCACCGTGGCTATGCGGAAATAGATAAGGAGCGATAGCGCATCGACTATCGTGGTTATGAAAGGTGACGCCATTACCGCCGGGTCAAATCCGATCTTCCTTGCCACAAGCGGAAGCGTACTTCCGACTATCTTTGCAAATAAGACCGAGAGCACTAAAGTAATGCAGACTACGAGCGCGACCGTAAATCCCACCCTGTCAAGGAGCATGAGCTTTACGAAATTCGCAACGGCAAGAGTCATGCCGCAAAGAACGGCCACTCTTATCTCCTTCCAGACAACGGCAAAGAAATCCTTGAATTCTATCTCATGAAGCGAAAGACCGCGGATGACCGTAACGCTTGCCTGTCCGCCGGCATTTCCTCCGGTATCCATCAGCATCGGTATAAAGCTCGTTAACACCACATAAGCCGAAAGGGCTCCTTCAAAAGCCGAGATTATGCTTCCGGTAAAGGTTGCCGAGATCATCAGTAAAAGGAGCCAGGGGATCCTGTTCTTCCAGATCTCAAAAACGGAAAGCTTCATATAAGGCTTGTCCGAAGGAACGATAGCTGCCATCTTTTCCATATCCTCCGTAGCCTCTTCCTGGAGGATGTCCACGATATCATCGACCGTGATAATCCCGACAAGTCTTTCTTCGTTATCTACAACGGGCATTGCGGTAAAGTCGTAATTCCTGAACTGTATCGCGACTTCCTCCTGGTCCATCATCGTATGAACACTTATGACGTTCTCATGCATGATGTCCTTTATCTTGGCCTCCGGATCAGACAAAAGCAGGTATCTTAAAGCTACGGTACCTTTCAGCTTTCTCTGATTATCAAGGACATAGCAGATATTAATCGTCTCGGAATCAACGCCCAGCTTTCTTATCCTGGCAATGGCCTGGGTAACCGTCTGCTCTTCTTTTAGGTCTACGAACTCGACCGTCATTATGCTTCCGGCGGAATCTTCCGGATAGCGCAGAAGGTGGTTTATATTTCTTCTTGTTTCGGGTGAAGCGTTTGTAAGGAGCTTTTTAACTATGCTCGCGGGCATCTCTTCCATAAGGTCGGTAGCATCGTCGGCCATCAGGTTATCGAT
>DMCJ01000063.1 GCA_003446735.1 Lachnospiraceae bacterium
GAGGACTACTTAGTAGATGAGGACGGTCTCTTCTACAGGACTCCCGAGATCCGTGCAAACATCTCCGATCCCAAGTACAGAGCAGATCATCTCTGCTTCTACAGCTACTTACCTCAGTACGGCGGAACTTCCGATGACGGAAAGAACGCTAACATGCCTGAGGAGCAGCCTTCCGAGTTCTTTGACGCTCTTGCCGAGCCTTTACAGAAGTGCTTCACCGCTTACGGCGCAAAGACTTATCCCGATCTTATCGGTTCCGTTAAGGAAGATGTAAACGCTACTCATCCCTGGTTCCCGATGTGGTCTTACTCCAACAACCTTGATACTTCAACACCCGGTGGTGTTGCATGGACCAAGATGGGTGAGACAAAGCATGAGTGGCTTCCCAAGGTTGTTATGGCTTCCAACTTCGATTCCGAGTGGGATAACTACATGAAGGCATACGAAGAGTGCAAGCCTGAAGACTTCTTAAATCAGATGCAGGAAGAGCTTGACCGCAGGGTTGAAGCCAGCAAGAAATAAAACAGGGCAATCTGTTATCGTGAGCATATAGCTCTATGAAATGGCAGCCATATACGTAAGCTAAGTGTATGGCTGCCATTTATCTTAAAGCGAGAGGACTAAAAATGAGTAAGGAAAAGTCTAAAGAGAAGTCTAAAGAAAAGCAAAAGATGGTCATCACCAAAAAAGATCTGATAAAGCAGAGGACGCTCATAATCTGGTCCGCCATATTCGTGATCTATGGATTTATATTTTACTATCTGCCACTCGGCGGCTGGGTAATGGCATTCCAGAATTATAAGAACAAAACGGGATTTTTCCATTCCCAGTGGGTCGGACTTGATAAATTCAAATTTCTGTTCTCCGATGTAACATTCCTTCGGGTAATTAGAAATACGTTCTGTATGGGTGTCCTTAATCTCGTATTCACTACGATCATGGCGATCGTATTTGCGATATTGTTAAACGAGATAAGGATGTCGGGTATCAAGAAACCGATCCAGACGATATCCTATCTGCCCCACTTCCTTTCATGGATCATAGTTACGGGTATCTTAAATGATGCGCTTGCTTCCAAAGGTATAGTAAACGAACTTCTGTTAAAATTCGGTATCGTAAAAGATTCCATACCGTTCTTCTCGATCCCCGCACTGTTCTGGGGTATCGTAACATTTGCCCATCTCTGGAAGGAGACCGGGTGGAACGCCATAATCTACTTATCGGCGATAACATCCATAGATCCTTCGCTTTATGAGGCGGCATCCATAGACGGAGCCGGAAGATGGCAGAAGATAAAGCACATTACTTTACCGGGAATAAGATCCACTATCATAGTGCTTCTTATCATGAACATGGGTAATCTTTTAAACGCAGGATTCGAAGTTCAGTACTTACTCGGAAACGGACTTGTAAAGAGCGTTTCGGATACCATCGATATCTACGTGCTGACCTGGGGTATCAGTCAGAACGACTACTCCCTCGGTACTGCGGCAGGTATATTTAAGAGTGTAGTTTCCATAGCCATCATTCTTATAGCAAACGGCATTGCCAAGAAACACGGCGAAGACAGACTGTTCTAGGAGGTGGATCATGGATAATAATATAGTTGAAGAGACAATAGAAAAAGCAGAAATAACGGAAAATAACGAAGCGGCCGAAACAGAGGTCGTTGAAGAAAAGATAAATTACGGAAAAGCACCGGGCTCTCACAGAAGGACAAAGATAGGAAACATCCTTTTCATATTATTTAATACCATATTTATGGTCACCTTCTGTGTGGTAACGCTTTACCCGGTTTTAAACACGCTTGCGATATCGTTTAACGACGGTGTCGATGCCATGCGAGGCGGCGTGCATTTAAAGCCCAGGATATTTACGACGCAGAACTATACGACTGTGCTCGCACTCAAGAATATCACACAGGGAGCGATAATCTCGGTGGCACGTACCGTACTCGGAACGATATTCGCGCTTGCCGCAAATGCACTTCTTGCATTTATAGTAAGCCAGAGAAAATTCGTATTCCGTTCACAGTTATCCTTATTCTGGGTAATAACCATGTATGTTAACGGCGGTATGATCCCGGTCATGATCTTATACAAGAACCTTCATCTTACCAATTCCTTCTGGGTATATGTGATCCCAGGAATGATAAGCGGATTTAACATGCTGGTCATGAGGACGTATATGGAAGGTCTCCCGGAAGCCCTTCAGGAAGCTGCGCAGATAGACGGAGCCGGATATATGACGATCTTCCTTCGGGTAATATCACCGCTTTGTAAGCCGATCTATGCCACGGTTGCACTTTTCGTTGCCGTATATCAGTGGAACTCCTGGTTTGACACGATGCTTTACAATCGTATGGCTGACGAGTATACTACATTACAGTACGAGCTTATGAAGATGCTCTCGGCCGTAACCTCCCTTAAAGGTAATTCGGGAGCGGCAACAACAGGTACTACGGTAAATATCACGCCCATATCCGTACGCGCGGCGGCTACGATACTTACCATGGCGCCTATAGTAATGCTCTATCCGTTCTTACAAAGATACTTCGTAACCGGTATGACGATCGGTGGCGTGAAAGAGTGATATCATGAAACTATTTGCATTTGACAGCCCTGTGATGCAGGCGATAAGCAGAGCGACCGACTATGTTCTCGTTAATCTGCTTTGGGTGATCTGCTCACTGCCGTTATTTACGGCAGGGGCTGCCATGAGTGCAAGATATTATGTCGGAATGAAATTATACCGGGGTGAAGAGCCGCCGGTATTTAAGTCTTTTTTTTCTTCCTTTGCAAAAAACTTCAAACAGACTTTTCTGCCGGGCATCGTTATAGTTTTTATCACGGTGCTCCTTGCGGCGGACTGGTATTATCTTATAAAGCATTCATCACTAACGGCCTATAAATGGATGCTTTTTATCGTATCGGCGCTTTTCTATATGATGGTATTCTGCCTTTTCCCGATAATAGCCAGATATGAGATAAGTACGCGTGAAGCGATAAGGACCGCCCTGGGTATGGCGGGCTGGAGATTTATAAGGGTTTTTTTGGCGATAGTTTTATTTATTCTCCCTTTTATAATAAGCATATGGTATTTCAAATGGGCGTGGCTCATCTGTCTTTTTGTACATACTGTCATGCTTCATTACAACAGCGGTTTTTTTGTTAAGGAATTTGATAAGATCGAAGAAAAATTAAGGAGCAGAGAAGTGGATAAATACGAGAATTATTTGGAGTATTACGGAGTAAGTAAAGAAGAGGGAAGGGCTAAGTGCGAGGAGATATTTAATACTCTTTTTTACGGAAATGATGATGAACGGATATATCATCCCGTTGGCCTTGATATGGGATATGTGGAAGATACGGGTAACATAGATGCCAGGACCGAAGGCATGAGTTACGGAATGATGATGTGCCTCCAGATGAATAAGCAGGAGGAATTCGACCGCATATGGAAATGGGCCAAGACATACATGTATCAGTCAGAGGGTGTTCAGGCCGGATATTTTGCCTGGTCCTGCGGCCTTGACGGAACAAAGAATTCCGAGGGGGCGGCTCCCGACGGAGAGGAATACTTCGCGATGGACCTGATCCTTGCGGGAAACAGATGGGGAAACGGCACGGGCATATTTGATTATCATAAGGAGGCAAAGGACCTGCTTCACAATATGATAAGAAAAGGGACGGGTGATCTTCCGGGACGTGCGATGTTCGATCCCGACAATCACTATATCAGGTTCATAGCAGAGGCTGATTTTTCGGATCCTTCCTATCATCTGCCTCACTTCTATGAGCAATATGCAAAATATGCATATGATGAGGACAAGGATTTCTTCTTAAATGCAGCCGAGGCCAGCCGCGAATACTGGAAGTTGTGCTGCAATGAAAAGACCGGACTTTCTGCGGAATATGCCGAATATGACGGTACGCCTTATAAAGAGAGCGAGCGATTCGGAAGACATGACTGGTATTACAGCGATGCATACCGGACAATGATAAATATAGCGCTTGATGCGATCTGGTGCGGAGTAAGCGAGTGGTCAAAGGATAATGCAAAGAAGTTCCTGTCCTTCTTTAACGAAAAGCTTTCAGACGGAACCTGGGATCATATATTCTCGGTTGAAGGTGAGGACTTAAAAGAAAAGGTCCTTCATCCCGTTGCGGTCATCGCATCAAATGCATCGGCAGCAGTCTTTGATAAGGAGGCTGCAAAACCATGGGTGGAAAAGTTCCTTAAAAACGGCCTTCGCGAAGGTGAGAGGAGATATTACGACAATTGCCTGTACTTCTTCGTTTATCTGATGCTTAGCGGAAATTACAGGATATATTAAAAAACAGCCCGGGCGATATCGTCCGGGCTGCTTCCATCTTTAAAGATCTTTTACTGAGGTCCTATATAAGACGCTTTTCCCAAAAGAACCGGTCCAAATATCGTTGCGGCATCCCGTTTTTTTGTCGTATAATAAATGCGGTTGTTTGACAAGATAAAGCAATGTTAATACAATAAAATCATAGCGATGATCTTGCCGGTTTGGACGGAGGAAATGACCATGGACAGATATAAATATATAAATAAAAAAAGGAAAACCGGAACCGTTATCGGTCTGGTTTTTTTGTGTATTTTGCTTGCTGCATGCGGAGCAAAAAAGACACCGGATGAGAATGAAAAAAAGGGGGCTGATCCCTTAAAAGCGGCTCAGAGCAAATTTGCCGGTAAAGAGGCGGAAGCTTCAGATCCCGGTAAAGAAGATGCAGATAAGAGCGATGCAGATAAGAATGATGCAGATGATGAAAACGGCACTGATATCGATTCGGGAAGTGATGAGCTTAGCGGAGATGATGAAGGCGGCGCGTTCCCCGCGGATAACGAAGAGCTCGGGCTCATTGTTTTTGATGATATGTTTAACGGCGCAGTATATAACGGATTCCTTCTTTGCGACTATGATAATCCTTATGAGATAGACTGGCATGAAGTAATGTATAACGGTGCCGGTATCGGGACATGGGAACTTACCGATGAGCAGCTTAAGGCTTATCTTAAAAAGATAGGTGAGAGCGAGCTCATTACTGATGTCACGGCCTTTACAAAAGCTGATTTCGAGGATTTCGTCAGACTTCATACGGGAACGGATCCGGCTGACATGAAAAAGCCTCTTCATTGGACATACTTACCCGAGTTCGATCTCTATGCTTACCAGCACGGCGATACCAACCAGCTTCCTGTTGAGTATGTATCCGAGAAGGTCGACGGCAATACCCATATCATAAGATATTCCTACAGTACCGGGAATGGAGACGGCGGGAGCGGGACTCCGAACGAGGTAAAGTTTAAGGTTGAAAACGGCAATTGCGTTTTCATTTCGAATAAGATAAATGAAGATCCTTATGGCGGATACAGTAATAATACCGAATATGTATTTCCGTCATCTTCAGAACAAAGACTGTACGAAGATGATCTCTGGGATCTTTCCGAATGGGAGCTCCGCATCGCGCGTAACGAGATCTATGCGCGTCACGGCAGAAAGTTTTCCGACAAAGAGCTTCAGGAATATTTTGATTCCTGCTCCTGGTATTACGGGACGATCGAACCCAAAAAGTGGAAAGAGGATGCTTTAAACCAGATCGAAAAGGATAATATAAAGCTTATATCCGATTATGAAAAGAAGTACTATTCGGGGGACTGACTTGGCTAAAGCAAACGAAAGACAATCTGATCTCGAACTTTTAAGGATATTTTGCATGCTCGCTATCGTTTCGGGTCATTTTCTCATGCAGAGCGGGCTTCCCGTTTCCGACAGCTTAAAGTCCATCATCCTTTTTACACCGTTTTCGATGAATGCGAGAATGGCCTGCGATGTCTATGTGATGATCGGGGCCTGGTTTCTTGTCGATAAAAAATTCGATATAAAAAGGGTCATCCGTATCTGGATAATGACCTTTTTCTATTCGGTTTCCCTTACGCTTATAACGGTATACGGTCTTGGGAGAACGGAAAATGTCACTTCGGGAGACATTCTTAATGCGTTCTTTCCGATAAGCTGCTATCCTCTCTGGTTTGCGGGATTCTATATGGTTCTGCTTCTTGCAACGCCGATCCTTAACATGATACTTGATAAGTTCGATAAGAAACAGTTAAAGAAAGGCCTTATCATATTCGGATTTCTTTCGGTGTTCTTCGTGACGTTTACTAACCGCCCCGGATTTTTCTCACATGACATATGGGCGATGATGTATGTTTATCTTCTGACCGGATATATAAAAAGATATGTTGATATAAAGGGAAAGCAGAAGGCGGGTCTTATCATCTTCCTTCTTTGCGAAGCGGTCATATTTGTGATAAGAGTGATCGCCTCCGATATGTTTTTCTTAAAGGGAATGGGAGATAGCCGGATATATGCGGCGGTAGGACACTTTGCGGAATTCTGGAGTGCGGATCTTTTCTCGGCATTTCTTATCGCCGGTTCTGCCGGGATCTTTGTTGTATTTTACAATATAAACATCGGATCGATAAAAGCCATAAACTATATCGCGGGGCTTCTTCCCGGGATATATTGCTTTCACCAGGTGCCTGTCTTCTATCCCGTCCTCTGGGAATTTGTGATGAGTTTTTATAAAGCTCAGACGCTTGGAGGAAGGTTTTTATTTTACCTTGCATCACTTCTTTCGGTCTTTCTTACCGGAATGATGATCGAGCTTATAAGGTCAGCGGTAATGAAGCCGCTCCCCGGCATACTGGCGTCTCTTGTGAATAAGCGCCTTTTATGATATAATAACTCCGTATGCGGTCGTGCCTGCGGGCATAGAAGAACGGCTGACACATACGGAAAGGGATAAAATGGCTAAGCGTATTCTCATCACCGGTTTTTCAGGTTTTGTCGGAAGACATTTCATCAACTTCCTTTATGAAGAAAAGATAAACGCAGAGGTTCTCGGTATCGACTTAAGAGAGCCGGCTTTTGATACAGACAGCTTTAAAGGTGTTCTGGATATTTCTTTTAAGAGTGTAAATCT
>DMCJ01000101.1 GCA_003446735.1 Lachnospiraceae bacterium
GCTCATGGCTTGCAAAGCAGTGGGGGATCGACCCTACAAGAAAAACTCCTGCGATCGAGAAAGAAGACGGCGTTGACTATGTTGCCGCACCGCCTGCTGTCCTTATGGGACACCATTTTTCATCCATCGCGGGTGCGGGTCCTATCAACGGACCTATCCAGGCTTCCGTATTCGGATGGCTTCCCGTATTTTTGTGGTGTGTTATAGGTGGCATTTTCTTCGGCGGTTTACAGGACTTCGGTTCTTTATTTGCCTCCATCCGTCATGACGGAAAATCTCTTGGTGAGATAATAAACGATACCATGGGTAAGAGAGCAAAGAAGTTATTCATCATCTTTGCATTACTCGTGCTCATCCTTGTTATCGCATCTTTCGTAAACGTTGTTGCCGGTACTTTCTTTACCGAGGAAGGCGGCTTCGGATTTACGGCAAATCCTACCAATAACCAGACAACTGCTATGATCTCATTACTTTTCATACTTCTTGCTGTTGTTTACGGTTATGTTACCAACAAGTTAAATGTTAAGACCTTACCTGCTTCCATAGCAGGTGTCATCGGTATCGTTATCATTACCGTGATCGGTCTTAAATGCGGTTTTGTTATGGGCCGTACCGCATGGATCGTTTTCATTGGCATCTATATCGTTGTTGCATCCTTAGTTCCGGTATGGATCTTATTACAGCCCCGTGATTACCTTTCAAGCTTCTTACTTTACGCAATGATGGCACTTGCCGTTATCGGTATCGTAACAAACGCTTTCACAGGTAATGCTCAGTTTGATATGCCTGTTGCTACAGGATGGAAGACAAGCATCGGTACAATGTTCCCCGCACTGTTTATCACAGTTGCCTGCGGCGCATGCTCCGGTTTCCACAGCCTTATCTCCACAGGTACATCCAGTAAGCAGTTAAAGAATGAGAAGGACGCCAAGCCTATCGGTTACGGTTCCATGCTCATTGAGTCTGCCCTCGGTGTAGTATCCCTTATTGCAGTAGGTATGGTTTATTCCAAATATACAGCAGGAGAGTTCGGTTCACCTTCCGCAGCTTTCGGTGGCGGTATCGCTATTATGTTCGGCGCAGAGGGAACCACGATGTACAATACCATCGCAGCACTTCTTACACTTGCTGTTTCGGTATTTGCTCTTACCTCTCTTGATACAGGTACAAGACTTTCCCGTTTCATGTTCTCCGAGCTCTTCTTAAATGAAGACGAGGCTACATGGAAGGACGCAAAGGGTGCCCGCAAGGTACTTGCTCATCCTTTATTCGGTACAACATTCATGGTTGTTATCGGCTGCGTATTAGGTGGTCTTAAGCTTGCGGCTATCTGGGGACTTTTCGGTGCTGCTAACCAGCTCCTTGCAGGTATCGCACTTCTTGCGGTATGCGCATGGCTCGGTGAAGTAGGAAAGAACAACAAGATGTTCTTTGTTCCCATGGTCTTCATGCTTGCAGCTACACTTACAAGCCTTGTTATCACAATAATCAACAAGTGCAAACTTATCCTGGGCCTTGTTCCCGACGGTACTGCAGCCTGGGGAGATTACTTCCAGCTCGTATTTGCTCTTGCAATGGCAGTTCTTGCCGTTATCCTTGTAGTTGAGGGTGTTCAGACCTTCAAGAAGCAGGGCGCAAAGAAGGCTGAAGCCTGATCTTATAAAAGATCTTAAATAAAAAATACTTAATGGTCCGGGTTTTGCCCGGGCCATTTTTTTGCTGTGGCTCATATCATGAAAGTATGATAAAATAATATAAATTGTGTAGTCGGATATTTCCGACAGAAGGAGGGTTATATGTCAGGAATAAACAACATCATGCAGTCAAAACTTAACGCGGCAAAAAACATTCCGGATAAATCTCTTGATGAGATCGCAAAAGAAGTAATAAGGGGAAATTACGGAAACGGAGAAGAAAGAAAGAAGAAGCTGGCGGAGGCCGGTTATGATTATGCCCAGGTTCAGGCAAGGGTAAATGAACTGATGAAGAAGTAGCCAAAATGAGGATATATGTCCCCGTATCAGAGCATTCGATATATTCGCCCATAGTTTTATCATCGATCCTTATCGGGATCGCGGTTGCCTGTTTTTTGATGAAAAAGGCGGGAGCAAAGAAGGCTACGGTCATATATACTGCGCTTTTAGTATTTGTATGTATCCTCACCTTTTCGTTTACGCTTTCATTTATGCTTTACGGGCAGCCTGACAGGGTCGGCTTTATCGGTGCTTTCGGAGCATTCGGAGTTTTAGCGGGAGCGCTCTTATCCGCTTTTATCCATAAGGATGTGGTGAGGGAATCCGTAAGTGCGTGGATAGTTACAGCTCCGCTTATGTATGGCTTATCCAAAATCGCGTGCCATTTTTCAGGGTGCTGCTACGGTATAAGATACAGTGGCCCGTTTTCTGTAACATACAGGGGGCCGGAGAGCATCTCGGCCCCTTTAAACACGCAGCTTTTTCCCGTCCAGCTATCGGAGAGTATATGCTTTATACTTATCTTTGTGATCGGGGTAACTTTATTTTTAAAATATAATGACAAACTTAATGCGGCGATCATAACACTGATCTTATGTATTTTGTTTAAATGTCTTTTTGATGTGCTTCGCGAGGGCGGAAACGGCTTTTTGATGTCTGCAAATAAGTTGAGCGCCATGATCATAGGATCGATATCCGTGATCATTATTATCGTGATAAAAATAAAAACCGGGGAGGATCATAATGGATCCAAATGATATAAACGATTTAAATATAGTGGCCGGAGGATCGGCAGATAACAGTTTACCTGTCTATGATCCCGGAGATGTTCCGACTTATGCGGATAATACTTTCCCTTCCTTTGGAGAAGGTGTGCCGTCCTATGGACATAGCGTTCCTCCTTACGGGCAGGGCGTACCTCCCTATGGACAAAACGTTCCGCCCTACGGACAGGGCGTTCCTCCACATGTACAGAATACTGCGCCTTACAGGCAAAATGATCCGAATGTTTTTACGGATGAGGACAGGAAAAAGGCCAACCTGCTGTGCATTATTTCGCTTGCTTGCTATTTCTTTATTCCTGTTGTTGGTTCGGGAGTATCTGCAGGTTTGGCAAATGCGTTCTCGACTGTATCGGGATCGTCGGGTGCAGTGGATTTTCTTTATAATATTATAACCGGTATCGGTTCGATATCGTGGATAGCAGCCTGGGTCCTTATGATCTATGTCAGGGTCAGATACAGTAAAAGCATATTCGGTAAGGTCCTGATGTGGGTTTATATCTCATTTATCGTAATAGCGATCGCTGCGATCGTTGCTATTATCATCGCATGCGGTAAAGCTATAAGTGAATGTCCGGGGTGATGTCATGGGGAAAACTGCCATTTTTACAAAATCAGATGACGTTATCTGCTTTTTTGTTACCGATGGAAAGATCCTTTATAATGCCGATGCGGAAAAGGTAAAGGATGATAAAGCAAAAGGCGAAAAAGCAGGCGACGAAAGATCGGATAACCGGGCGATCCTTAATGCAAAGAAAGCTTCGATCGGAGATATAGAAGTCGGCAATGTATATCTCGGAAAGATCCGTAATGTTTCAAAGAATCTTTCTGCATGTTTTGTGGAATATAAGGAAGGTGTAACAGGATTTCTTTCCGTAAATAAGAGTGAGATCGATGAATATAAGGCCGGGATGCTTCTTCCGGTAACAGTCATAAAGGATAAAGTCAAAACAAAGGATGCAGTCTTAAGCAGGGATATAACGCTTGCGGGAATGTATATCGTTGTATCAGATAACGGATGCGGCATTAAATATTCCGGAAAGCTTGAAGAAGATATAAAAGCTCCATTCAAAGAACTATTAAATGAAAAGATAAAAGAAAACAATGTCACGTGCGTTGTCAGGAATCTTGCAGGTTCGCTGGATCTTAATGATGCAGATGACAGAACGCGTATTATATGTGAGTTTGATGAACTTTGTCATAAACTTAAGGATATAAGGGATTACAGCGATAAGCGGACTGCGTTTTCCCGTCTTTACGAAGGATCGGGGTTTGTCAGAAAGAATCTTGCCGTTCTTGATATTTCGGATACAGAAAAGATCATTACGGACGATCCTGATACATATACGCTCATAACATCACTTCTTCCTTCCGGGATATCGGATAAGTGCGTATATTACAGTGATGATTATCCTCTTAAGGCTTTATATAATCTTAAGAAACAGGTATCCGAGATCATATCAAAACGTATATGGCTTAAGTCCGGGGGATTCCTTGTTATAGATGAGACCGAGGCTATGACGGTCATAGATGTAAATACAGGAAAGAACGAAGGAAAGGTCTCAAAAAATGAGCTTATAGAAATAACAAATAAGGAAGCGGTATCAAGGATAGCTCCGCTTATCACGGCATCGGGAATGTCCGGGATCATCATTGTCGATCTCGTGGGTGTCGACGCAGAAGCCATCAGAAAAAGCGGAGTTCTTGAGATGTTTTCACAGCTCTTTAAAAATGATCATGACAATGCCAGAGCGGTTGACATAACTAAGCTCGGTCTTGTAGAGATAACCAGGATGAAACGGGAGAGACCGTTAATAAGAAAGCTAAAGGAGTGCGGAATATATGAAGCTTTTAAGGATGAATAAGGTAAAGGACGGAAAATACCTTAAGAATTATGAGCTTGTATACGAAAACAAAGCCGGAAAAGAAAAGGTTTTTGAGATAGTAAGCCGCAGCGAGATAGCTTCTCCCGATGATCTCGGAAAGAAGACTCAGGGCGTATCCATAATCGCATTCTATCAAGGAAAGATGCTCCTTTTAAAGGAATTCCGTATGGGTGTTAACAAGACGATCGTAAATTTCTGCGCCGGAAGTGTTGAGGACGGAGAAGAGATGGAGGATTGCCTTAAGAGGGAATTAAAAGAGGAGACCGGTCTTAACGTAAAGCGGATAATAAAGGTCCTTCCGCCTTCATATGCTGCGGTCAGCCTTTCGGATATGAAAAATACGATAGCGTTCATAGAGGCTGAAGGGGAACTTAATTCAGATAACGCGGGAGATAATGAGGAGATAAGAGCGGCATTCTACACCAAGGAAGAGTGTAGAAAGCTTCTGGAGACGTATGAATTTTCTTCGCGCTGTCAGGCGGTGGTTTATCTTTATACGATGGATTGCCTTGACGCGATAATATCCATGTGAAGTATTTAAACGGTATAAAGCGCATGTTTTTGCCGGGGAGGTATTATGATAACTGTAAATCTGTACTACAAGGGAATAAACGGAAACGCACTTGCATTTGTAAAAGAGATGGAAGAATCAGGTATTGCCGATAAGATACGTGCAGAAAAAGGGAACTTACGATATGAGTACTTTCAACCGATAAATGATCCGGAAACAGTTTTACTCATCGATCAATGGTCTGATCAGGCAGCGATAGATGAACATCATGCAACGCCGATGATGAAGCAGATATCCGAGCTTCGTGACAAATATGATCTTCATATGACCGTGGAACGCTTTGTGAGTGATGAATACAGTTCGGATGATAAATACTTAAGGAAATGAAAAGCAGGGGATATAAACATGCATTTTAAAGAAGGAGACGGCTGGAAAGCGTGCTATGACGAGACAAACGGGTTTTGTTCCGCAGAGCGAAGTGGACCGGGTTATTATAATCTATACGAGATCTCAAAAGAGGCATTCGATCTTCTAAAAGACGGGATGAGCGACTGGGATATGTACAAGATCATAGAAAATGGAAGAAAGCTGTATATGGATGTGAATGACCGCTGCGGCCCTCCATATACCGTCGTCTTAGATGATGATTATGAAAAGCTTTGTCCGTGGGCTAAAGTGAAATCTTCAGGCAGGGTATGGTCTGATGAACTTACTGATGCGGCTGTTGAGGTTTTTGAATCCGAAAAGGACAACAGGGAGCAGCGCCGAAGAAAACGTAAAGAACGTGAAAAGTCCGAATGATACGAACGGAGAAATACTATGTCACTTACAAATAACCAACTGAACGACTTCGTTAAAAAGGAAGTGAAAAAATATGAGGGTGTTTATGTTCCCGTAAAGGCTAATATCCTGGAACGAGCCATAATAAGGAGTGTGTCTCCGAAAAGGCTGCATCCTAATCCTGATGATGAATTCAGTTTTCCCACGGTCGGTCCGCATTTCGGGATCATTGCCAAATATGAAGCGCAGTTTCGGAGCAGAGGAAAGATCAAAGATGATCCATGGGATGAATCGATACAGGTGCAGAAGATCTATCCCGACGGCTATATGATATTAAACGGACATCACAGATGGGCGGCTGCACTTCGGACTGATATTAAAAGGATACCTGTCAATATAATCAATATCACACATGAAGTTGATATCGAGAATATGCTTAAGCTGTCCGATCATGACAAGAGAGTTTCCCTTGATCTTGATGAAGTCATTTTCTGCGATCCAAAAAAGACAGAGGCGGAGAAGCCGCTCAAGTTTCCGTTTAATAAGATATACAAGGAGAGGATAAGAAAAGGGATCCCTTCGCTCCTTCATATACTCAGCAGAAACGGTTATGATATCTGGGTATATTCGTCAAATTATTATTCATATGATTATATAAGCAATTATTTTAAGAAATATTCGGTAAGACTAAACGGTATCATTACCGGAACAGCACGAAAAGTCAAAGGAAAAGAAGAGGCATCCAAAAGGATCGAGAAGATGTTTAAGGAGAAATATTCCGAGACGCTTCATATCGATGACAAGGTAGTGCTTCGTACGATAAAAGGTCAGAAAGATTTTGATGATATACCGATCGTGGATGAAGGTGACGGCTGGGCATATGCCGTTATAAACATAATCAAAAAACTTTATCCGGAGGAATGATTTAAAATATCAAAATATATTGACAAGAACTTAAGTATTTGCTATTATATCATGGTATGCCGCTCGGCGAGGTATAAGGACGTGTAAACGGACACCGAAACCGGCGAGTAAGTAATAAGGAGGTGCCTTATGTACGCTATTATTGCAACAGGCGGAAAGCAGTACAAGGTTTCCGAGGATGATATAATCCGCGTAGAGAAGCTTGATGCTGAGGTTGGAGATTCCGTTACGTTTGATAATGTTCTTGCAATAAGCGATAACGGCCTTAAGGTTGGAAGCGATGTTTCCGGCGCAAAGGTTAGTGCTACTGTTTTAGAGCAGGGCAAGGCCAAGAAGGTTATCGTTTATAAGTACAAGAGAAAGTCCGGCTATCATAAGAAGAACGGACACAGGCAAGCATACACACAGGTTAAGATTGATAAGATCAACGCTTAAAGAGAGTGTGATATGACACGGATAACCCTATATAAGGATTTTAACGGTACCATAAAGGGATTTAAGGTTGACGGTCATGCGGGATATGCCGATAAGGGCGAAGACATCGTATGTGCTGCGATATCGATCCTTGCCGTTAATACGCAGAATTCCATAGAAAGCTTTTGTGAGGATGCTTTTAAGCAAAAGTTCGAAGAAAAGAGCGCCTTGATGGAATTTATGATAGAAGGTGATCCCTCTCATGACGCAGAGCTCTTACTTAAGAGTTTCGAGTCGGGAATCATTGGGATAAGCAGGGAATATCCGGATTTCGTTAATCATGAATATAAGGAGGTGTAGGAGATGCTTAGATTTGACCTTCAGTTTTTTGCACATAAGAAGGGAGTCGGCTCCACAAAGAACGGCAGAGATTCCGAGTCTAAGAGACTTGGAGCTAAGCGTGCTGACGGACAGTTCGTTAAAGCCGGTAATATCTTATACAGACAGCGCGGGACCAAGATCCATCCCGGCATCAACGTAGGAAAGGGCGGAGATGATACATTATTTGCCCTTGCCGACGGAGTATTAAGATTTGAGAGGAAGGGACGCGATAAGAAACAGGCGTCTGTATATCCTATCGAGCAGTAAAAATGACCGTCCCGTTAAAGCGGGACGGTTTTTTGCATTATAAACGGAGTTATATATGTTTGCAGACAGAGCAAAAATCTATGTCAGAAGCGGAAAGGGCGGCGACGGACACGTATCTTTCAGAAGAGAGAAATATGTGCCAAACGGCGGACCTGACGGCGGTGACGGCGGTGATGGCGGCAGCGTTATTTTTGAGATTGATCCCGGGCTTAATACACTGACGGATTTTCGTCATATCAGAAAATATGCCGCCGGTGACGGTGAAGAAGGAAAGAAAAGGAATTGCCGCGGAAAAAACGGTGATGATATCATAATAAAGGTTCCCGAGGGAACCGTATTAAGAGATGAGGAAAGCGGGAAGATCGTAGCCGATCTATCCGGAGATAACAGGCGGGTAGTACTTCTTACCGGCGGAAAGGGCGGAAACGGTAATCAGCATTATGCCACCGCAAGGATGCAGGCTCCCAAATATGCCAAGCCCGGCGGAAGTGCAAAAGAGATCACTCTCTTAATGGAATTAAAGGTTCTTGCGGATGTAGGACTTGTCGGATTCCCCAATGTAGGTAAATCGACGCTTCTTTCGCATGTTTCAAATGCAAGACCAAAGATTGCCAATTACCATTTTACGACGCTTTCTCCTTATCTTGGTGTTGTGGACCTTGAAGGCGGCGGCTTCGTAATGGCTGATATTCCCGGACTTATAGAAGGAGCAGGCGAAGGTGTCGGCCTTGGACATGAATTTTTAAGACATGTGGAAAGATGCAGGATCCTTATACATGTCGTGGATGTTTCAGGAAGCGAAGGAAGAGATCCCCTTGATGATATAAGGATAATAAACGAAGAACTTGCCACATACGGCGGAGGTCTTGATAAAAAGCCTCAGGTGATCGCAGCCAATAAGACTGATGTCTGCGAAAAAGAAAAACTTGATGAATTCATTAAGACCTGCGAAAAGGAAGGCAAAAAAGTTTATCCCATATCCGCAGTAAGCGGCGAAGGAGTAAAAGAACTCTTATATGCTGTAAAGAAAGCTTTGGATGAAACGGATGTGCCGATCCTTACTTTCGAAGCTGAAATGAACCCCGATGTTTACAGAAATGACCTTGACGAGCCTTACAGCGTAACCTATGATGAAAAAGAAAAGGAATACGTTGTGGAAGGTCCCAGGATCGAGAAGATGCTCGGATATACCAATTTAGAGAGCGAGAAAGGATTCCTTTTCTTCCAGCACTTCATGAAGGACAACGGTATCATAGACGAATTGAAAGCGCTCGGGATGGAAGAAGGCGACACGGTGCGCTTGTACGGTTTTGCGTTCGAATACTACGATGACGAGCGCGACTGAGAAGCATGATCATATATTAAACAGCCCGGGGTGATGTATATAACTTGAACCGGACCTTTAGCGGTCTCGGTTCTTAGCGAAAACGAGCCTTTGGCGAAGTTTGAGCTTAGAACCGTTAGGGGTCTACGTTCCACTTCGGTCGGCGCAAAACCAAGGTCCCCCGGACCTTGTGCGCCGCGCTAGAGCGGAAGCGTGTCCGGACAAGTTATATACTCACCACGGGCAGGAAAAAATAATTTTATAGAACAAGCGAAAGGACATGCATATGACGAGCAAGCAACGCGCCTTTTTAAAAGGCCTCGCAATGAACATAGATCCCGTCTTCCAGATCGGAAAAGGAAGCCTCACACCCGAGGTCACTGAGGCCGTTAACGAAGCGTTTAATACAAGGGAGCTTATCAAGGTCTCTGTTTTAAAGAACTGTCTCGATGATCCGAGAGCGATCGGAGAAGCTTTAGCGGAGCGTACAAGATCCCAGCTTGTTCAGGTCATCGGAAAGAAGATAGTCCTTTACAAAGAAAATAAAGATAATAAAAAGATCATCTTGCCCTGATCTTATTATAAGAGCGCAAAATGGAAAGATCGCAGAAAAACAGGATAAGTATTTTATTTGACAGGGATCATTTAAAAGTGACCATTTCTGCCTTTATCCTCATTTTTTGCGAATTCTTTTTTTTCAGAAACATTATCTTTAATGACAGGATGATGGGAGATCTCGGGGATGGAAGGCTTACCATGCTGCTTGCCGAGCATTGGTTTGATTCTATCTGCGGAAGAGACAGTTTGCTTGATCTAAACTTACTGATATAAGGGATATATATGATAAAGACCGGTATCATGGGAGGAACGTTCGATCCCGTACACAAAGGACATATAGAGCTTGCGATAAGAGCCCTTTTTGAGTATGGACTTGATGAGGTAATGTTTCTGCCTGCCCATATAAACTGGATAAAGCAGGATATGAAAAGGACGAAGGATATCGACCGTGTAAATATGCTTCGCCTTGCCATAGAGAGCACAGATAAGGAAAATAAGGATGTAAGAGGCAGGTTTAAGATCGATACGACCGAGATAAGCGCCGGTGGCTATACTTACACAAAAGATACGCTTTTGTATTTTAGGAAAAAATTCCCCGATCATGAATTCTATTTTATCATGGGCGCTGATTCTTTAAAAACCTTTCCGACCTGGGTGGGACCCGATATCATCCTTGCAAATGCAGTTATCCTTGCTGCCGCAAGAGGCGATAAAGGTGAAGAAGATATTAAAAAAAGCGCAGATTCGATAACGGAGAGATTCGGCGGAAAGATAATGATCCTTCATATGGATAAAAAGGATATCTCTTCGAGTGATATCCGATCGGCCATCGAAAAAGAAGGTTATGATGAGGCAAAGGAAAGATTTAAAGAGTATCTTGTTAAAGAGGTCTTTGAATATATGAAAGAAAAAGAGCTTTATATCGATAAGGAAATACTTCCTTTTAACACCGCAAGGGACGATATCAAACAGATAAGAAAAGGCATAAAGGAAGATCTTGATAAAAAGAGGTACGAGCATACCCTCGGAGTTGCGTATACCGCTGCATCGCTTGCGATGGCGCATATGTCGGATATCGAGGATGCCTATGTGGCCGGACTTTTACATGACTGTGCCAAATATCTGCCCGGAGAAGAAAAGCTTAAAAGAGCAAAGGAAAATAACATAACGATAAATGAAGCGGCAATGAAAAATCCGGATCTGCTGCATGCTGAATTGGGAGCGATCTTAGCAAAAGAAAAATACGGGATAAACGATGAAGATATCCTTAATGCCATAAGATTCCATACGACGGGACGAAAGGAGATGTCCCTTCTTGAGAAGATAATATACATTGCTGACTATATCGAGCCCAACAGAAAGGATATTCCCGGACTAAGTAAAGCCAGATCCATCGCGTTTAAGGATATAAATGCCGCAATGGCCTTTGTTTCCGGAAATGTTCTTAAGCATCTTAAAGATATAGATGCGATGATAGATGAACTTACCATAGAATGCAATGAATTTTACAGTGTGACAAAATGAGTAAGAAGAAAACATTAAACCCTTTAATTTCATTATTTATCATCATATTTATCCCGGCGCTCATCTGTCTTTTCTGGGGATTTCCGTTTATAAAGAACGGGCATCAGGTATTTAAGGATTTTGTGGTCGGAGAGATCGCGCTTTATGCGGATAATAAGACGGGAGAGTGGATCGTTACATGGGTCCTTATACTTCTGTCGGTTATCCTTTCTGTCGTATGCGCTAATATATACAGAAAAAGTGACGGTAAGGAAAAAGAAGATATTGAAAGTCTTGAGCGGATAAGTCTCTTATCCAAATTAAAATCTTCGTTTGCCGATCATCTAGTGATCCTGTTTTCGTTATGGGGACTTGTTACCGCGTTTAGCATGTTTATGGGGAAAAACCTCTTAAATTCGATAATAGTCCTCCTTGTTTCGATAATGTTATTCGGGGTCTTTGGGATCATAAAGATAAAAGAGAGTTATAAGAGCTTTCTGCTTATTCCGATCCCGCTCCTTCTTACCGTATATTTAAAGAACAGATATGAATATGGAGGCTCTATCGTAAGATTGGGACAGCCTGCTGCCTTTAAGCTCTTTATCCTTCTTATGATAGCGCTTTGCTATGTTGATGTATTTTTTGCGATAAAAAAGAACTTAAGGGAAAGAAAATACAATATACCTTTTTCCGTATGTTTTTCGGTTTTTTCGTTCTTATCTTCAACGCCTGCTGCCTTAATAGAGCAGACAGACCTCCATCATCATGGAGAACAGATCCTTCCTTTTATGCAGATCTTTATGATGGGATCAAAAGCATATGAGGAATACTATCCCTCATCGGGACTTTATCCGGTGCCCCTTGGCTTTATAAATCATATTCTCTTTAATGATCGTTTTACCTGTTACAGCCTTTCCTATATAATCTTCATGAACATCTTTATGCTTATTTTGTCTTATCTTTTATACAGAAGATTAAAAGGGACCGAGGCGCTCATTCTCATGTTCTTTATCCATATGCCGGTCTACTGCAGGACATGGATACTTCCCATAGGACTTTTGCTCCTTTCGGACAGAGCGCTCATAAAGAGGAGATTTTTATGGATATGCACTTATGTATGTACCTGTTTTATCGCGGGACTTTATTACCCGATCTTCGGATCTGCGCTTCTTGTAGGCATCCTTCCGTATTTTATCATCCACTTTGTCCTTTATTTAAGGGGCTGTGCCGATAAGGAGGAAAAGCAGATCGGCATGGCTGAACTCATATTTGCATCGATACTTGGTACTGTCATAGTTTTAAGCATTCCGTTTTTATTCAGGATGTTTAAGCACATATTGTCCATGTCATCCCAGTCCATGGCTGCAGAATCCATGGCGGTCATGGGAAAGGAACTGCCCGATTTCTTCCTGCCTTTTCTTTCTAAGATAAGTGAGATAAACAGGGTAAGGCTTTATTACTTTATCCGCCTTTATCTGCCGGTGCCTTTTGTGGGAGCGTTTGTTTATCTTTCGCTTCGTATGGTAAATGAAAACGGAGGTGTAAGAGAATTTTTCTCAGACTTTACCAACAGGAAAAGAGGAGCATTTTTATTATCGACTTCAATTCCGATCACATTATGTATCACTTACATATATACGCTTTTATGCATGGACGAAGAATGGGTCTCAAGGCTTTCCTCGAGGGCATCTCACGTCATCGTTCTTTTATGCTGTATGACCGGGTTTGTGTTGCTGAGTGAATTTAAGAGCCTGCTGCGCCTTAACAGGCTTAATACATATCTTAAATTAGCCTGCCTTCTGATACCGCTCATTTTCTTCTTAAGACAGAAGGATTATTCCTTCCCCCGTATCACCGGAATGACCGGGGAAGATGATCTTGTATTATACGATTACGACGGGAAGCTCGATCCGTATCCTGTTTCGGATGATTTCCTTCCTGCCGATGATAATCTTTTCGGCGCCTATCCGGGACTTGATAAAGAAAGGTTCGGACAGGGATTTGTCAAGGCATCGAATGTGTATTCAAATGCCGATCTTAAGTATAAACTCGATTATTTAAGGACTTATGATCCTTCGATCCTTCTTATCGGAAATGAAGAAAGTCAGGGGAATTACTATCTCTTAAACGAAAAGTGTGTTTATTCCGGAAGAGTTACCATCGCAAAGGGAAGAGATGCGGTGTCGGTCCTTTTATCTAAGATAGATAAGGATCATACGGTCATAAGACCTACGTTTTATCCGCTCCTTGATTATTATCTTTACAGGTTCATTACAGATAACGGTTATGTATATGACGGCCTTACCGATCTTTTTATCCCGGGAAAGCTTTATGAAAAGATATACGGCATGGAGGGAAGTCTTTATGATTCTCCGTTTGCGCTTGCCGTAAACTGTTTTGACGTCCCGAAAGCTTTCGGAGAGAGCATGGAAAGCATGGAATGTCTTGAAAAGGTCGGAGACGGAGAGATCATTTCCGATGATAGAGTCGGAGACATGTATTTCTGTGATATCTTAACTCCGGAGTCTCTTTACGGAAGAAAAGGAGAGTTCCTTTATATCGAAATAAACGATAATGAGAATCTGGATAAGGACGGACATATGGGCGGGATCAAACAATACATACCCGAAAAGATGCCTGTATTTACCGTGACCTGGGATGATATGGATAATGCGGAATATAAGGTTTACGGATTTTTAAGCGGAAATAAGCTGCTCATCCCCTTAGGAGCAAATGCCGACTGGCTCCTTCGTTTCCATACGAACATCAATATATCCGTGGATGGATATGAAGGCGATCTGCACGTTACAAAAGCGGGATTTTACAGTTTGAAAGATATTTAAAAAACATCTTGCCCCGACTTACTTAATGCTATATAATATGTGATGTTAGTCATAAATAACCTCAAGAAGGAGAAAGATAAATGTCAAAAAAACCTACTGTACTTATGATCTTAGACGGCTTTGGTATCAATGAGAAAAAAGAGGGTAATGCCATCGCAATGGCAAATAAGCCCAATCTCGACAGGATATTTGAGAAATACCCCCATGTAAGAGGAAATGCTTCGGGAATGGCTGTAGGTCTTCCCGACGGACAGATGG
>DMCJ01000016.1 GCA_003446735.1 Lachnospiraceae bacterium
CGGCTGGGCTCTGGCGTATTATTCGTGGTATAATAATATATCATTTAAGCGGATAAATGAGGTTATCCCTTTTTCCGAAGTGGTCACAATGTATGACCCGCTTCATGAAGCTGATATCATGAAGGTTGTAGTTGAACTTGACCGGATAATGGAGGAGCGCGATACTTCCAGGCTTGCCAGGTTGAGAGCATATGCGAATCTTACTCAAAAAGGTCTTGCCGAAAAGTCTAATGTCTCGGTCCGCATGATAGAGCAATATGAGCAGGGGACAAAGGATATAAATAAAGCTTCTGCCGATACCGTATTCCGTTTGTCGCGAGCACTTAATTGCAGTATGGAAGACCTGCGAAAGTTTTGAATTTTGTAAAAGTGGCGATCATGTTTAAGAAAAAGAAAAAAACAAAAGAATTCGATAAAGAAAACCTGACTCCGATGATAAGGACGAGTATATGCACCGGAGAGCAGGTGGCAGGATTTAAAGATAAACGCAGCGGGAAATTTGAGGAGATCGCGCTTATTAAAAATGATGCGGATCTATCTGCGTTTAAAGCGCAGTACGGGATCGAGGGAGAGATCCCCAAGTTCTATTGACCGGTCGCAGAGAATAATACCCGGGAAAAGCATCGGCCGGCTAATACCGCGGAAAGGCAACTATATGAAATTAACCAATGATGAATTAAAGGAAATATATTTCGGAGCGCTCTTCTTCGAAGAGACGAAGGAGGGCTATCTTCAGGCGTTCCAGTATTCGAGGGCGCAAATGGATTATTTTGAAAAGGTGTCCGATTTCTGGTTCGAAAGATGCTCTGCGTCGACTGCTAAAACGCTAGAATTTAAAACGGATGCGACTAAGGTATCTTTTGATTATGAGATCATATGGGAAGGATCGCAGGATTCGTTTGAGCTTGCGGTTGACGGACTGATCACGGACATAAAATATGTAAAAGATATTAAAAAGAAGGGCCGGCTTGAATTTGGTTTTGTCAGAGAAGGCGAAGAAAGCAGTGACAGCAACGGCAGTAGGAAAAAGGATATCATCATCTACCTCCCCGCGGATGCGACCGTCATCATAAAAGACTTTGAGATAGACGGGACATATGAAAGAGCTAAGAAGAATGAAAAAGTCCTCTGGCTCGGAGATTCGATAACCCAGGGGTTCGGACCGTTAAGGTCCGGACAGACTTATGTCAGCGTTGCTAACAGGATCTTAAATTATGACATCTTAAATCAGGGCATCGGCGGTTATGTGTATGATAAATTTTCGCTTATGAAAATGGAAGGTTATGAGCCCGACAAGATCATAGTCGCACTTGGAACGAATCAATACGGCGATAAGCATTTTAAGGTGATCGAAGATTATTATGATACGCTGATCTCGATCTACGGTGATAAGATCCCGATCCTCTGCATTCTGCCGCTTTGGCGTGGGGATAATCCGGAAGGTATTCCGACGCTCATAGAGTTCTGTAAAAAGGTAAAAGAGATAGCCGAAAGATATGAGAATATAAAGACAGTGGACGGCTTTAAGCTTGTGCCGCACCTGCCCGAGTATTATCTTGATGATCTCCATCCCAACTGTCTGGGTGCGGAGATCTACGGAAGGAATCTTGTAGAAGCTATAAGAATGCTTGATTTCTGAGAATTTATGAAAATCATTCAGAATACGGTAGCATTAAAGGTCATCTTAAAAAGCGGCGAAAGACTATCCGCATAATCTCAAAAATCTCGGGTAAACGTTAAATGTTACAAGGGGGATTATTTCCGGGCCATATTATAAAATGAACAACATATAACAAGAAAGACTGCGAGGAATTAATCGTGATAAGAACAGCCCAAACGGAAAACGGAACAGTCAGAGGATTGCAGGGGACAGATGCAAGGATCACCGTTTATAAGGGGATCCCTTTTGCGGCTCAGCCTGTCGGAAAGAACAGATGGAGAGCACCGCAGCCTGCAGAAAACTGGGAAGGGATAAGAGATTGCTATGCATTCGGTCCGATCTCGATGCAGGATGTGCCGGGAGTCGGAGACGGACTTTATGACAGGGAGTGGCATGTTGACTGTGATATCCCGATCGACGAGGACTGCCTCTACTTAAATGTATGGACGCCGGCAAAAAGCGCGGATGAAAAGCTTCCCGTGCTGGTGTGGTATTTTGGCGGAGGTTTTCAGTGGGGCTATACGGCGGAGATGGAATTTGACGGCGAGCGTCTTGCCTCCCGTGGGATCATAGTCGTAAGCGTTAATTACAGGCTCGGCGCCCTCGGATTTTTATCGCATCCGGACATTACAAAAGAAGCGCCCGATGCACCCGGGAATTTCGGGCTTTTAGACCAGCAGGCAGGCCTTAGATGGGTATCGAGAAATATCGCCGCTTTCGGCGGAGATCCCGAAAGGATAGTCATCGCCGGCCAGTCGGCGGGCGGCTGCAGTGTCATGAACCAGCTTACGTGCGAAGATAATTATGACCTGATAAAAGGAGCGATAATCTTAAGTGGTATCATCAGATTCTCCGGTGAGTTCGAAGATAAGGACAAAGATCTTTTTAATCCGCCCACGCTTGACGAGGCAGAGAAAAGAGGAGAGGATTTCTTTGAATTCCTCGGCGTAAAAACTCTCGAAGAAGCCAGAGAACTGGATGCAACATTTATAAGAGAAAAGTATGCAAAATACAGGGAGAGTCATCCCTTCTTTGCAAATATCAAAGACGGACACTTTCAGACGGGGGACCCTTTCGAGCGCTTCATGAAGGGGGAGAGCGCTCCGGTCCCCGTTATTTCCGGAAATACCGCAGACGAATTCATAATAGGCGGAGTAAATATTGTTGAAAGAAGCGTAAAAGAGGTCTACGCAGAAGTCCTTAAGAACAGGCCCGACGCAAAGCTTTACTACTACCGTTTCTCTCCCGATATCCCCGGAAACGACGGAGAAGGCTGCTTCCATTCCTGCGATCTGTGGTTCTTCTTTGAGACGCTTATGAAATGCTACAGGCCCTATGTCGGAAGGCATTATGATCTTTCGAGAAAGATGGCCAATTACATAGTATCTTTTGTAAAGAATTTGGATCCGAACTGCTGCGACAGAGACGGAGAGCCTCAGCCCGAGTGGAGACCTTATAAAATAGATGACAGATATGAGATGAATTTTGAGTCCGGCGGTCCCGTTCCCGGGATCGAGACGATAAGACCTAAGCAGGTATACAATCCATACCTTCCCTCGTGGGAATATATTCCCGACGGAGAGCCGCATGTGTTCGGTGACAGGGTCTACGTCTACGGATCCCACGATCTGTACGGCGGAGAGCTTTTCTGTCCCGGAGATTATATGTGTTATTCGGCTCCGGTAAATGATCTTAAGAGCTGGAGATGCGAGGGCGTTATCTACAGAAAGACTGACGATCCCATTAATAAAGACGGAAAGATGTATCTTTACGCTCCCGATGTGACAAAGGGACCCGACGGCAGATATTATCTTTATTATGTTCTTGATAAGGTGGATATAGTCTCCGTGGCTGTAAGCGATACGCCCGGTGGGAAATACGAATATCTGGGAAATGTTCATTACAAAGACGGAACTATCCTTGGAGAAAGAGAAGGCGATGAGCCGCAGTTTGATCCCGGTGTTCTTACCGAGGGGGATGTCACCTACATGTTCACCGGATTTGCCGGACATGGAGATAAGTCGCGTCACGGCGCGATGCTGACATTGCTTGATAAGGATATGCTTACGATAATAAAGGAGCCTGAGTTTATTGCGCCCGGAGATATGTATGCAAAAGGAACGTCATATGAAGGACATGCTTTCTTTGAGGCTTCCTCGATAAGGAAAAAGGACGGGAAATATTATTTCATTTATTCGTCCGAAGCGATGCACGAACTATGCTATGCGACAAGTGATAAACCTGAAGGCCCGTACGAGTACGGCGGCGTGATCGTCAGCAATAATGACATCGGAATAGATTCATATAAAAATGCAGAACTTTCGATGAATTACGGTGCGAACAATCACGGTGGCATCGAAAAGATCGGCGATGACTGGTACATCTTCTATCACAGACATACGAATGCGACATGGTACTCGAGGCAGGGATGTGCAGAGAAGATCGAATTTACCGCTGACGGGCGTATTCCTCAGGTGGCGCTTAGCTCCTGTGGTCTTAACGGCGGACCGCTTTCCGATATCGGTGAATATCCCGCTTATATCGCGTGCCACTTGTTTACCGAAAAACATGATGTTTATGTAGGTGATGAAAGCGCTCCGAGAATTAAACAGGACGGATACGAGCAGGGTGTGTTATTATCTTATATAGGAAATATCAAAAAAGGAGTTACCATCGGTTTTCGTTCTTTTAAGTGCGAAGGCGTGAAGGGAGTCCGTATCAAAACGAGAGGATATCATAAAGGAGACTTCATAATAAAAGATAAGTGGGACGGAAAAGAGCTTGGACGTATCAGTGTGGATTATGCCGACGTCTGGACTCCGTTCGAAGGGAGAGCAGAGTTTCCTGACGGGATAAGTGATCTCTATCTTACTTATGAAGGATCCGGAAGCGGAAGTTTAAAGAGCATCGAACTTACGCACTAACGGGATGAGAGGCAAGCTTAAAGAAAAGATCATCAGGTATTTAAATTCACTGAAGCTGAACCGGAAGTTAAATCTTCTGTTCACCTTTTGCGTGCTGATCCCTATGGCGATAACCGATGCTGTCATCTTGGGAAGCGTATACAGGAGCGTGGAGCATGATGTGGAAGCCGAGCTTTCGCAGACGGCGAGCGCGGTTGAATATACGCTTCAGAATCAGATGGAATATCCGGCAAGTATCGCGCATAACCTTTACAAAAGCCGTGTGATAGAAGAATTCCTGAACGAGCCTTATGTAACGCCTTATGATTATTACGATGCCTATTTCAGACTGGAAAGCGGACTTATGTTTGATTCCACGATGGGTATCCAGGGCGCGAGGGTGAGCATCTTTGCCGACAACCCTACGATACTTAACGGTTCGGGTTTTTACCGAATGGACAGCGTGGAAGATGCCGAGTGGTTCAAGGAGCTTTACAGCGGAGAGGAAAACCGCCGACTGACTTTTGACTACGGCACCGGAATGGACAGCGACACGAAGCTCAAGCGAAGGATACTCATCCTGGTAAAGATGGACATGGGCGCCTTCAGAGGATGTAAAAAAGCCTTAAGGCTCGATCTGGATTTCAGTGATTTTGAGGATGCTCTGCAAAGGCTTGAGATCGAAGATAAGGTTTATGTATGCGACGGCGATACGCTGATATTTACAAATAAGGACAGTTCCGGAGAACTAGAGCCCTTTGAGAAGATCCCGGATTTCAGTAAGAATGTATTTAAAAAGGACATAACTCTTTACGGCAAAGATCTTACCATATATATAGAATCAAAAGAAAACGAAGCAAAGGCATTTCTTGTCAGGAACGGAGGAGTCTTCGTCCTGCTCATGGCTTTAAACATAGCGCTGCTCCTTGTCATGATGTATATCTTAGAGCGCACGATGATCACCAGGATAAAATATCTTGAGGATTCTTTCGGTATCATGGATGAAGACAAGATGATGCTGATAAGATCGATCGGCGGAGAAGACGAGATCGCAGGCCTTATAAAAAGCTATAACAAAATGGCTTCGAGGATGAACGAGCTTGTCAATACCGTTTATAAAGACAGGCTGAAAGAGCAGGAGATGGATATTGCAAAGCAGAATGCCGAGCTTCTGGCGCTCCACAGTCAGATTAATCCTCATTTTCTGTTCAATGCACTTGAAAGCGTGCGCATGCACAGCCTTTTGAAGAATGAAAAGGAAACTGCCGAGATGGTAGGCCGCCTTGCGGTCATGGAGAGGACCTACGTTAACTGGGGTGATGACGAGATCTCCATAAGAAAGGAAATGGATTTCGTCGATGCCTATCTGGCGCTTCAGAAATATCGTTTCGGAGACAGGCTTTCCTATCAGTTAAATGTTGATGAGGATTGCGAGATATACACGATACCCAAGCTCACGATAGTGACATTTGTGGAAAATGCCTGTGAGCACGGTGTGGAGAAAAAGTCGGCACCCGGCTGGATCTTCGTCAGAGTATTTAAGAACGAAGGAATGCTAAATATAGAAATAGAAGATACCGGCGTCGGGATGAACATAGGCGTGGTCAACGATATCACCGAGCGTGTTAAGAACGTGTCGATACAGAGTATGCACGGAAAATCCCACGTAGGTATAATGAACGCCTTTTTGAGACTTAAGATGGTGACCGGAGATAAGGCGGAATTCAAGATAGAATCCGAGCGCGGAGTAGGCACTGTAATAAGACTGGGGATACCCCTTGGAGAGAACGAATGAAAGTACTTATAGTAGATGACGAGCCTTTCATAACACAGGGTTTAAGTCTTCTCATTGACTGGGAGAAGGAAGGCTTTGAGATAGCGGCATGTCTCGAGAACGGGAAAGAGGCATTGCAGTTTCTTGAGAAAAATGAGGTGGATCTTATCCTTACGGATATACGCATGCCCGAATGCAGCGGACTTGAGCTTATGGAAAAGGTTCGGGAACAGAAGCTTTCCGATGCCTACTTTATTATAATGAGCGGATATGATGATTTCGGATATGCCCAGAAAGCGCTTCGAATGGGCTGCCTGGATTATCTCTTAAAGCCCGTGGACGGAGCGGAGCTTATCGAGATATTGAAAAAGATCCGTTCGACGGAAAAGGAAAAGGTTCAGGAAAGGCGCAGACAGGCGGAGCTTGAGCAGGCATACAGGGGAAGGAACATGATATCCCGCCTCATCGGAACCTATGATTCCGGAAACGCCCAGAAGATCATCTGTAATGAAGTTTTAGACAAGCTTGTCGGAGCAATAGAAGTTAATGATGCAGGCGAGATCGACAAGCTCGTTCACGAATTTTACAAGGAGGTAAAGGAAAAGGATATACCGGAAGAATCCGTCAACTTTAACATATCCTATCTTCTTTTCCAGCTTATCAGGATAGCATCGGAGCAGGATGATGAGGTCAATCACGAAGAGATAATGAATTTTATCAGTGAGAGTTCCCTGGAGGAAGGTCTTGTAAAAGGAAAGAGCGATCATATGGTACGCTTCTGCCTCGATTATGCGGAATACATTTCCCAGCTCAGGAAACGATCGGCCCACAGTGTCCTTCGGGATGTGGAAAAAGAGATCCAGAATCATTATGCGGAAAATATAAGTCTCCGTGAGATGAGCCAGAAGTTCTTTATAAACAATGCTTACCTGGGCCAGATGTTCAAGAAAAAATACGGTGTTTCCTTTAAGGATTACCTGACGGATTACAGGATAAAGATGGCTGCAAAAATGCTCGTGAACACGGATAAAAAGATAATCTCCATAGCCGAGGAGGTCGGCTATAAGGACAGCGACTATTTTGTCCAGAAATTCATAGAACGCATGGGTTGCACGCCTTCGAAATACAGAAGAGACAAGAGCGCGGGATGACGATCCCGCGTTTTTAAATTAATAAAACCTTTGAAGTCCGGACGTTTTCCGTGCCCGCACACATCATATAAAATTCTTCCCAATCTAACCTATATTTTGTCGGGGGAAATAAAATTTTTCCTGTCTTATAATGTTCCATAAAGTGAGTAATTTATTACTATTATTAGAGGAGGAAAGGAGATAGTAATGAAGAGTAAAGTATTGAAAAGAGTATTAAGCCTCGGATTATCAGCTGTTCTTACTGCTGCATGCCTTGCAGGATGCGGCGGCGCACAGCCTGCGGCACCCGCGAGCGGAGATGACGGCGCAGAGCCTGCAGCAACAGCTACGGATGATGGGGGAGAGGCAGCTCCCGCTGCATCGGGAGACATCGTTGATTTCACATTCTTCGGCGGCATGCCCGGTACCGAGATCAACAGCGGAAACAACGAGATCCAGGACATCATAGCTGAGAAGACGGGGGTTCGTCTTAAAGAGACATGGCTTACCGGCCAGACCGTATCAGAGGCTATCGGAAGCATCATCGCATCCGGCACATATCCCGATCTTATCGACGGCGGTGACGGAAGCCTTGACCTTTACAATGAAGGAGTTCTTGTTCCCTGGGATGAATATCTTGAGAGCGGCAAGTACCCCAACCTTACAAACTATTACACTCCTGAAGAGTGGGATCAGTTCCGTCAGGATGACGGTCACATCTACTGGTGTAACGTATTCCAGAATACCAAGGGCGAGCCTACAGGTACAACCCACAACGACGAGGCATTCTGGGTACAGGCAAGAGTTCTTGAGTGGGACAACTATCCCGAGATCAAGACTTTAGACCAGTATTTCGACCTTCTTGAGAGATATGCTGCAGCCAATCCCAAGACCAAGGATGCAAACGGCAACGAGATGGATATCATCCCTTACACCTGCCTTTGCGATGACTGGAGATATTTCTGTATTGAGAACGCACCTCAGTTCTTAGACGGATATCCCAACGACGGTTCCGTTATCGTTGATTTCGAAGGTAAGGATCCGACCATCGTTGACTATAACACAACAGAAACAGCAAAGAGATACTTTAAGAAGTTAAATGAAGAGTACGCAAAGGGAATCGTTGATAAGGATTTCGGTACTCAGAAGTATGATGACTATATCACAAAGCTTTCCAACGGTAACGTACTTGGTATGTGCGATCAGTATTGGGATTTCATGCAGATCAACGATGCACTTCGTAACTCGGGTCTTGAGAACGAAGGATGCAACTATGTACCTCTCGGACTTACCATTGATGAAGGTATGGAGAACAGATGGCATACTTACGGTGATACCCTTAACGTAGCATCCGGTATCGCAGTTACCACAAGCTGCTCCGATCCCGACCTTGCATTCTCCTTTTTAAATGCAATGCTTGATCAGGATATCCACAATCTTCGTTTCTGGGGTGTTGAAGGTGAGGACTACTTAGTAGATGAGGACG